>JANYER010000378.1 GCA_025359825.1 Granulicella sp. | reverse complement strand
GTCCTCTCGCGCCTCAAGGCCTACGCCTTGCTTGCTCCCCACCTCGACGGTGGCGGCGCTGGGAACTCCGCCCGCTCCATCGAGATCGCAGGCCAGCGCGCCATCCTCGCCTGGAAGAACGGCACCTCCCTCGCCATGGGCGTCGATTGCGGCTTCACCCGCTCTTCCTGCGGCTACGTCGGCTCCAGCGACGGCTTCCAGGATCTCGCCTCCAACATGCAGATGGACTGGCAGTTCGGCCAGGCCCTCAACGGCAACATCGCCGTGATGGGCGAGATCGACGTCGCCACCCACCGTGAGTTCACCGTCGCCATCGCCCTCGGAGACGGCCACCATGCCGCCCTCGCCGGCATGATGCAGACCCTCGCCACCCCCTACGAGCTTCACTCCAAACGCTTCGTCGCCCAGTGGCTCCGCGCCAACTCGCCCGAGGCCCTCGCCCCCGCCGCCACCGACGGCGGTCGCCTCATGCGCATCTCCCACAACGTCATCCTCACTCACGAGGACAAGACCTACTCCGGCGCCTTCATCGCCTCCGCCTCCATCCCCTGGGGAGCGTCCAAGTCCGACGACGACCTGGGCGGCTACCACCTCGTCTGGACCCGCGACATGGTCCAGTCCGCCTCGGCAATTCTCGCCTGCGGCCGCACCGATACCGCCCTCCGCGCGCTCGTGTATCTCGCCTGCACCCAGCGTCCCGACGGCAGTTTCGCGCAAAACTTCTGGATCGACGGAACGCCATACTGGCAGGGCATCCAGCTCGATGAAGTGGCCTTCCCCATCATCCTCGCCTGGCGTCTCTGGAAGCTCGATGGCCTGGGCAACTTCGACGTCTTCCCCTTCGTCGAGCGCGCCGCCGCCTTCCTCGTCCGCTTCGCTCCCGTCACCCAGCAGGAGCGCTGGGAAGAGAACGCCGGCTACTCCCCCAGCACCCTTGCCGCCGTCATCTCCGGCCTCATCTGCGCCGCCGATATCGCCCGCGGCCACAAAGCCGACGAGCTCGCCGCCTTCCTTGAGAGCTACGCCGACTGGATCGAGTCGCACCTCGACGAGTGGACCACCACCCGCGAGGGCATCCTCCATCCCGACATCAAGTACCACTACATGCGTATCCGCCCACCGGCAATCGGTGAGCCCTTCCACAATCAGCAGATTCCCCCCGGCACCATCCACATCTCCAACCGTGGCCCGGATGAAAAGTACGACTATGAGGCTCGTGAGGTCATAGACGGCGGTTTTCTGGAACTCGTCCGCTACGGTATCCGTCGCGCCGATGACCCCCTCATCATCGACTCCCTCAAGGTCGTCGACCACTGCCTCAAAATCGAGACCCCCTACGGCGTCTGCTGGCGCCGTTACAACCACGACGGCTACGGCCAGCGCAAAGATGGCGGCCCCTTCGAAGGCTGGGGACAAGGCCGCGCCTGGCCCATTCTCACTGGCGAGCGCGCCCACTACGAGCTCGCCGCCGGCAATGATATAAGCAGCTACATCACCGCGTTAGAGCGCTTCAGCTCTATCGGCGGTATGATGCCCGAGCAGATCTGGGACTACGCGGATCTCCCCTCCGAAGGCATGTACCTGGGCCGTTCCGCCGGCTCCGCCCAACCGCTCGTATGGGCCCACTCGGAATACATCAAGCTGCTCCGTTCCACCGTCGATGGCAAGGTCTTCGACCGTATCTCCGTCGTCGCCGATCGCTACGCTGTCCCCGCCGCCAAACGTACCTTCTCCAGCCAGATCGAGGTCTTCCAGACCGGTCGGCCCATCACCCGAGTTCCCGCTGGGCTCACCGTCCGTATCCTGGATCCGCTGCCGTTCCGCGTTGTGTGGACGCAGGACAACTGGGCCACTACCACCCATACCGAGTCCACCGTCGTCGGCTACCCTGGCTCCTTCGTCGACATCCCCACCGCCGCCAACCAGACCGGCACTATCTTCTTCACCCTCTATTGGCCCGCCGAGGACCGCTGGCTGGGCCGAAACATCTCCATAGCCATCACCAACCAGTAGGTCAGCCACCCCCTTCGTCCCAAAGTCCGAAACTAGTGCCGGTGGGTGCAAATCCTCCACCCGCGCTAGTACACTATTAGGGAACATCTAAAACTCTTCAGACCAGAAGCATCCGCTCCGGAAAATTCGACACATCGGACAGATCGCTTCCACACAGAAAAAAGGAAAAGAATGAGCGATACGCAGCAGCAGGACTCACAGAATCAGTTGGACCAGCTCTCCATCAACGCCCTCCGCTTCCTCGCTGTCGACGCCGTTCAAAAGGCCAACTCCGGCCACCCCGGCGCGCCCCTGGCCTGCGCCCCCATTGCCTATCTGCTCTACCACAAGCTCATGAAGCACGATCCCTCTGACCCCAAGTGGATCGACCGCGATCGCTTCATCCTCTCGAACGGCCACGCCTCTGCGCTCCTCTATGGCGTACTGCACCTCTCCGGCTACGATCTGCCGATGACCCAGCTTGAAAGCTTCCGCCAGTGGGGCTCTCACACCCCCGGCCACCCGGAGTACGGCGAGACCCCCGGCGTTGAAGTCACCACCGGCCCCCTCGGCCAGGGCTTCGGCATGGCAGTCGGTATCGCCACTGCAGAGAAGCATCTAGCTGCCGTCTACAACCGCGATACCTATAACGTCATCGACCATCACACCTACGTCCTCTGCGGCGACGGCGACCTGATGGAAGGCATCTCGCATGAAACCGCCTCACTCGCCGGCACCCTCGGCCTCGGTAAGCTCATCGTCCTCTACGACGACAACCTCATCTCCCTCGACGGCCCTACCGAACTCTCCTACACCGAAGATGTCACCAAGCGCTTTGAGGCTTACCACTGGCAGGTCCTATCCGTCGCCGATGGCAACGACCTCGTCGCCATCGAAGCCGCCATCCTTGCAGGTAAAGCCGACACCACCCGCCCCACCCTCATCCGCGTCCGTACCGTCATCGGCTACGGCAGCCCCAAGGCCGGCACCAACAAGGTCCACGGCGAAGCGCTCGGCGTAGAGGCCGTCAAGGCCACCAAGAAGAACCTCGGCTGGCCCGAAGACAAGACCTTCTACGTCCCCGACGAGGCTCGCGCCAACTGGGACACCATCAAGCTCCGCGGCAAGGACGCCAAGGCAGCCTGGGAAGCTGAGTACGCTGAGTACTCGAAGGCCTATCCAGAACCCTCCGCCCAGTTCTCCCGCACCATCAAGGCTGAGATGGAAGCTGACTGGCAGAAGAAAATCCCTGTATTCCCGGTCGATAAGGCAGTTGCCACCCGCAACGCCGGCCAGGTCGTCATGAACGCCATCGCTGGCGTCGTGCCCGAGCTCTTCGGCGGCGCAGCCGACCTCACCGCCTCCACCAAGACCATCTTCAAGGATTCACCCAGCTTCCACGTCGATCCCACTGGCCGCAACGTCTTCTTCGGCGTCCGCGAGTTCGGTATGTGCGCCATGGTCAACGGTATGGCCGCTCACGGTGGGCTCATCCCCTTCGGTTCCACCTTCTTCGTATTCTCGGACTACTGCCGCTCTGCCCTCCGCATGGCTGCCTTGATGTCCGTTCACTCCCTCTTCGTCTTCACGCACGACTCTGTCGGTCTCGGCGAAGACGGTCCTACCCACCAGCCCATCGAGCAGTTGATGAGCCTCCGTGCTATCCCGCAGCTCACCGACTTCCGCCCCGCGGATGCCAATGAGACTGCAGCCTGCTGGCGCCTCTCGCTCGAGCGCAAGTCGGCCAGCTTCATGGCCCTCTCCCGCCAGGATCTGCCTGTTCTCGACAACGAGAAGTACAAGGTGCAGGATGGTTGCAACCACGGTGCTTACGTTCTCGAGACTGGCAAGGACATCATCCTGCTCGCTGCCGGCTCTGAGGTCGCTCTCATCATGGAAGCAGCTGCAAAGCTCAAGGCTGAAGGCATCAACGCAACAGTCATCTCCATGCCCAGCTTCCGTATCTTCGAGGAGCAGTCCGACGCCTACAAGGCCAGCCTGTTCCCCGAAGGCACCCCGAAGATCGCCATCGAAGCCGGTGCCACCATGGGCTGGTACAAGTACGTCGGCCACAACGGCGTCGTCATCGGTCTTGATCGCTTCGGCGCCTCTGCTCCTGGCCCCATCGCGTTGGAGAAACTCGGTATCAGCGTAGCCCACGTGATCGAACACGCGAAGAAGCTCGTCAAGAAGTAAGCAGCTCTCTCGATCTAACGTACGAACGTATATCGACAGGAAAGCGCGTATGACGCAGGACGAAGCAAAGCGGATGGCGGCCCGGCGCGCCTTGGAGTTCGTCGAAGACGGGATGGTGCTGGGCCTCGGGTCCGGCACCACCTCCGCCATCTTCATCCGTGAGCTCGGCGAAAAGGTGAAGCAGGGCCTCAAGGTCCGTGGCATCGCCACCTCCTCCGCCAGCCAGCAGCTTGCCGAATCGCTCTCTATCCCCATCACCAACTTCAACGACTGCCCGCAGCTCGACCTCGCCATCGACGGCGCGGATGAGGTCGCTGTTACCCCCAACCACGGCCTAGCCCTGATCAAGGGCGGCGGCGGCGCACTGCTCCGCGAGAAGATCGTAGAGAGCGCCTCGCGCCGTTTCATCGTCGTCGCCGACTCCAGTAAGCTGGTCCCCGTCCTCGGCCGCTTCCCGCTGCCAGTAGAGGTCGTCCAAATGGCGCTGCCGATCGTGAATCGCCAACTCGTTGCCCTCGGCCTCAATCCTAAACTTCGGCATCACCCCGATGGCTCGCTCTACGTCACCGACGAAGGCAATGTCCTGCTCGATTGCGCCTGCGGCTCCATCCCGGATCCAGCCAAGACCGCCGCAGATATCCGCGCCATCGTTGGCGTCGTCGAGCACGGACTCTTCCTCAATATGGCCTCGTTAGCCCTCATCGCAGGCGAAGATGGCGTCCGCGAGGTGCACCCATAATGGGGCACAAAAGCCGTCTTTTCATCCGCCTAAGCGACCGCTGTTGCATCGCAAAGGCCGTCAGGGGCGTCTCATCTCTATGACAACTGCGACTTCGCCCAACTTAGCGCTCAAGCCCCGCACCTGGTTTATCACCGGTGCCTCCACCGGCTTCGGTCGGTTGCTCGCGGAAGAAGTCCTCAAATCCGGTGCGAAAGTCATCGCCACCGCCCGCAAAATCGACACCATCCTCGACCTTGAAGACAAGTACCCTGGCCAGGCCAAAGCCTTCGCCCTCGACGTCACCGACTATCCTCAAATCTCCTCCGTAGTCGCCCAGGCCACCTCTTCCTACGGTCCCTTCGGATCTGTAGATGTCCTCGTCAACAACGCAGGCTACGGCCTCGCCGGTGCCATCGAAGAGGTCACCGAAGACGAGTTCATGCCCATGTTCCAGACCAACGTCTTCGGTCTGATCCATGTCACGCAGACCATGCTGCCGCACTTTCGCAAGCAGGGAAGCGGCCACATCCTCAATCTTTCCTCCATCGCCGGCCTCGCCTCCACGCCCGGCCTCGGCTACTACAACGCCACCAAGTTCGCCGTCGAAGGCCTCTCCGAAGCACTTGCCGCAGAGCTTGTCCCTCTCGGCATCCGCGTCACCATCGTCGAGCCCGGCCCCTTCCGCACCGACTTCCTCGGACGCTCCAGCGTCCTCGCCGAGACCGTCATCCCCGACTACGACGCTACCTCCGGCAATACCCGCCGCTACTTCGTCGATCAAGTGGGCAAGCAGAAGGGCGATCCCCTCCGCGCCGTCCACGCTATGATGGCCGTCGTCGACTCGCCCAACCCGCCGCTCCGCCTGCTGCTCGGCTCCGTCGCGCTACAGCGCTTGCGCGGCAAGATCGCGTCCCTCCAGCAGGAGATCGCTGCGTGGGAGTCCACCACCCTCGGCGCAGACTTTCCGGAGGGCGAGTGAGCCTAACCTCAATCACCCAACCGATCAAGACGATCTTCTGGGATCTAGGCGGCGTCCTGCTCACCAACGGCTGGGGTACTCGCCAGCGCGCCCACACCCTCGCACCCCTCGGCGTCGATATCACCGACTTCGAATCTCGCTACAAAGCCGCAAACTACCGCTGGGAGCGTGGTCTCTCCACCGCCCGCGACTTCTTCAACGAAACCCTCTTCTACCCCGGCGACCCGCCACGCAGCTTCACCTTTGAAGACCTCTGGCCGCTGGTCTGCGCCGAGAGCCATCCGCTCGACCCCGCCACCTACGACATCCTCGAGTCCCTCAGCGTCTCCGGGCAGTACACCCTCGCCACTCTCAACAACGAAAGCCGCGAGCTCAACGAGTACCGCCTCGATACCTTCGATCTCCGTCGTCACTTCCGCTACTTCATCTGCTCCGGCTACGTCCACGAGATGAAGCCGCTCCCCGACATCTACCGCGCTGCCATTGAGATCTCCGGCCAGCCCGCAAACACCGCGCTCTTCATCGACGACAAGCCCGAAAACTGTGCAGCCGCCGCCGCCTTCGGCATCGTCCCCATCCTCTTTCAATCTGCCGAACAGCTCTCCCGCGATCTCGCGCAGTTCGGTATTCAGGTTCCCACCCACGCTATCTAAAACGAAAAAGACAAACAGCGCAGCATCAGAAAAAAGGAGCACGACATGGAACTTGGAATTATTGGTCTTGGCAAGATGGGCTTCAACATGGCAGAGCGTCTTCGTCTCGCCGGTCACAAGGTCGTAGGCTTTGACTTCAACAAAGACGCCACCGCAAAGCTCACCGCCACCGGATCTGTAGGCGTCAACTCGCTCGAAGACCTCGTCTCGAACCTCAGTGCTCCTCGCGCCATCTGGATTATGGTTCCCTCCGGCGACCCCGTCGACCAGACCATCGCCAAGCTCGAGCCCCTCATGCAGGCTGGCGACACCTTCATCGACGGTGGCAACTCCAACTACAAGGACACCCAGCGCCGCCACGCCGAAGAGACCGCCAAGGGCTTCCACTTCGTCGACTGCGGCACCTCCGGCGGAGTCTGGGGACTCAAGGAGGGCTACTCTCTCATGATCGGTGGCGATGACGCGGCCGTCGCCCGCCTCACCCCCATCTTCTCTACCCTCGCCCCTTCGCCCACCGAAGGTTGGGGACACGTCGGCCCCTCCGGCGCCGGCCACTTCGTCAAGATGGTCCACAACGGCATCGAGTACGGCCTCATGCAGGCCTACGCCGAGGGCTTCTCCATCATGAAGGCCAAGATCCCCCTCAACCTCGACCTCACCCAGATCTCGCATATCTGGCAGAAGGGTTCGGTCGTCCGTTCCTGGCTGCTCGACCTCACCGCCGACGCCCTCGATAAGAACCCCACCCTCGCCGGCCTCGAGGCCTACGTGCCAGACTCCGGCGAAGGCCGCTGGACCGTCACCGAAGCCATCGACCTCAACATCTCCGCACCCGTCATCACCGAATCCCTCATCCGCCGTCTCCGCTCCCGCGAAGAGAACAACTTCACCGACCGCATGATCTCCATCATGCGCGGAGCCTTCGGCGGGCACGACGTCAAGAAGGTCTAGCTGCTTTAGCACCCGCTAGACCTGACCCAATAAGATGATTCGTAAGGCACAATAAGCCGCGAGCCGCTCACCCATTGAAGGGCCTGCCGCACGGCTCTTCAGCAACAATGCGAGGAAACACATTATGCCAAGCACGACCGTACAACCCATAGCCGTCCCCAACACCCCGCAGGCCGAGCGCAAGCCCGATCCCTGCATCGTCGTCATCTTCGGTGCCTCCGGCGACCTTACCAAACGCAAGCTCCTGCCCGCGCTCTACCATCTCGAGCAGGCTGGCCTGCTGCCCGATAAGATCTCCGTCGTCGGCGTTGCTCGCCGTCCGCTGGAAGACAGCTTCGCCGCTGACATGCGCGAAGGCATCATCGCCGGCGGTGGTGTGGAAGAGGCTGACCCCAAGCTCGCGCCCTTCGTCACCAACATCCAGTACCACGCTATGAACTTCGACGATGCAGCCGGCTACGACGCTCTCAACAAGAAGCTCGCCGAGATCGACAAAGCCAACGGCACCTGCGGCAACCGTCTCTTCTACCTCGCCACCGCGCCCGAGTACTTCTCCGACATCATCAACTACCTCGGCGAGCACGGCATGGCCAAGCCTCCCGCAGAGACCCAACCCGACGGCTGCAAGACCTGGGTCCGCACCATCATCGAGAAACCCTTCGGCCACGACCTCGAGTCTGCCAAGGCCCTCAACGATGAGGTCAACAAGGTCTTCAACGAAGATCAAATCTTCCGCATCGACCACTATCTCGGCAAAGAGACCGTGCAGAACATCCTCGTCTTCCGTTTCGCCAACGGTATCTTCGAGAATGTGTGGAATCGCAACTACATCGACCACGTAG
>JANYER010000298.1 GCA_025359825.1 Granulicella sp. | reverse complement strand
GGCACCCAACTCCTCCGCCCCTACGCACGCGGCCAGAGCCCATCCCTGCTCAACTTTTACTGGCGCAGAAGCATCCGCGTCCTCCCTGCCTACTGGGTCGTCCTGGCCCTCTACTTCCTCTGGCCGGCATGGAGTGAGAGTCCCCACCTCTCCGCCCCCTGGCACTACCTCACCTTCACCTTCAACCTCTTCGTGGACTACGCCCGCAACCACGCCTTCTCCCACGTCTGGTCGCTCTGCGTCGAAGAGCAGTTCTACCTCGTCCTGCCACTTCTCGCCATCCTGCTCTTCCGCAAGTCATCGTTACGCAAGACCCTCATCACCGCAGCACTCGTCATCGCCATCGGAATCGCCACCCGCTCCTGGGCCTTCTTCCACGTCCTACGCCCCATGGGCCCCGACAACGACCTCTACGGCGTTCGCTACATCGAGAACGTCTACTACCCCACCTGGGCCCGCATGGACGGACTCCTCGCCGGGGTCCTCCTCGCCGCCTGCCAGGCCTTCCGCCCCCAAGCCTGGCAACGCCTCCTTCGCAACGGCACTCCCCTCTTTGCCATCGCCGTCGTCTGCATAGCCCTCTCCTGCTGGCTCTTTCACGACCGCTTCGAATCCACCGACTGGGTCGCCGCCACCGGCACCATCATCGGCTACCCGCTCCTGGCCCTGGGCCTCGCTGCCCTCACCCTCTCCGCCATCGGCAACGGCCCCTTCGGCCGCTGGCGCATCCCTGGAGCATCCACCATCGCCACCATCGCCTACAGCCTCTACCTCACCCACAAAGAGATCCTCAACCTCTGCGGAACCCACCTCCCCGCCCGCTACAGCTTTGAAACCTGGACAGGCCTGGCCATCTTCATCACCGCCAGCCTGCTGGTCGCGTCCACCCTCTACCTGCTTGTAGAAAAGCCCATCCTGAAACTCCGCGACCGCCACACGCCCACCGCCCTTGAATTCCTGCGCGACCCAGCTCTTTGAAGACGTGGCAAAGCATTCTGGCCATCCCCAGACAAGCCAATCTCATCCATTCAGGAGAAGGTCAGAAAGAGGAACAATATCTCCGAACATCACGACGCCCCCAAAGCCCATGAACCCCACGCCGTCCACGAAGAACACACCAAAGGTCCCCACGACCCAAAGATCATCAACCCCAAGATCTCCACCGACATCCAGTATTGGTCGAAGGAATTTGGAGTAACCGGCGAACAGCTCCACGAAGCCATCCGCAGCCACGGCACCCACGTAGACAAAGTCCGCGCCGCCCTCCACCCCCACAAATCTTCATAGCAGGACGCCACAACTACCGCCGGGTGCCCCATGATCGCGACAGTCCCACCGTCGCTATCGTGGGGTGTGTCACTCATAACAAACTTACCAACACCCTAGGGATGCCCCATCCTGAGCCCGCCTGATCGGACGACGGGTGGGGAAACACAATCCCGCCAAGCCCCAACCCCGGGTGCCCCATCCTTCGCGCCTTTGTCTCTCGCGATGGGTGGGGTATCGGGCAAAGCCCGACCGCTCTACTAATCCTCCCCAACAAATTTGTCATCCTGAGCGAAGTAGCTCGCAGCTTCATCGCGAGCTACGCCGTCGAATGGACCCCGACGCTACCAGCACCGCCCCTACCGCTCAAACCACTCAGCCACAGGTGGGGGTGTCCCATATATCGATTTTGAGATGTGGGCATCGTGCAAAGCACGACCGCAATCCTGCACCTCCCCAACAAAATCGTCATCCTGAGCGAAGTAGCTCGCAGCTTCATCGCGAGCTACGTAGTCGAATGGACCCCGACGCTACCAGCACCACCGCTACCTCTCGAACCACTCAACCACAAATGCCGGGTACCCCATTCGTCCAGCTTCATCGGATGAGTGGGCATCGTGCAAAGCGCGACCGCTCTCCTACGCACTCCAAAATCCCCTATCCCTTACACTTCTCCAAGACATTCAAAAAAGGAGGAGGCCCCCCATCCGCACCATACCAATCCGCACCTGGCTCATCCTCCTCCTCGCCACCGCCTACTTCCTCGTCCAAGGCCCCATCCACGCCAGTTCAAAGTACGCGAACGACTTCGCCGCCCCCTACACCTCCGCACGCCTCTGGCTCCACCATCAGGACCCCTACGACGCCTCCCGCTTCATGGCCACATGGCAAGCTGCCGGAGCCCCCCTGCTCAAACCCGA
>JANYER010000307.1 GCA_025359825.1 Granulicella sp. | reverse complement strand
GAGCAGTAGCCGCCGTTGCAGCCGAGGTGTTCTGGCTGCTGGATCTATTTGGTTGCGAAGCTGAAGTCTGTCTTTTCAGTCTGATGCGGTTTGATGGTGACGGTCATGGTTTGCTCCCCCATTTTTTCGTGGACGGCGGCGAGGACGTAGGTGCCGGCGGGGAGGTCTTCGATCTCAAAGTGGCCCTCGGCGTCGGTGACGGCGAAGAAGGGTGTCTCGGAGACGTTGACGTAGCCAAGCATCCAGGGGTGGAGCTCGCAGCGGACGGGCATCATGGCGGCGGACTGCTTGAACTGGACGCCATCGACCTGACCCTTCTGGGTCTGGGTGAGGTTGAGGGAGCGTCCGTCGCTGGCAGGGGCGGAGTGGACGTTGTGCATGGTGGCGTCGGAGTTGCGGAAGTCGATGGTGCTGCCGCGCATGATGGCGACGACGTGGGGGGTGTAGTTGCAGCCGACCTGGTCCATGATGACGGGCTGCTGGTTGGTGAGGGGCGCGGCGAGGGCTGCGGGTGGGCCTTGCTTGACGTAGACGTAGACGTTGGCGAGGCGGCCTTCGTGGACGACGTACTGGTCAGAGTAGGCGTCTTCCCCGGACTTCGTGCAGTTGGGATCCTGCCTCATGTCGAGCTTACGACGAGCTGGCGGGATGCCGGTGAAGTGGATGGTGCCGGTGAGTGAGCCGAGGGTGGCGTCGTCGAGGGGGTTATCGGCGGCGCGGCTGCCGTTGCCTACGATGGGGGCCTGGCGGATGGCGTCACTCGGCTTGCAGCCAGTGGCGAGTATAAGGACGAGGCTGAGGGCGACTGTGAGTTTTCGGCTTGCTATCCCTTTTCGTATCTGCTTCATGCGGCCTCACACTTCTATGAGGAGAATTATGAAGCACGGCGGCGTGGTGTGTCGAAGGGGGCTTGGGGTTTCTATTCTTTTTCCCGCTTCGCCTGTGGCGAAGCAGGAAAAAGAATAATGGGGGAGGGGCCGCTTTCGGCATACCTGAAGGTGTGCCCTTTCGCTGCCCTTTGAGTTCAGATCCATCGGGAAGAAGGCTACCCTTCCGTGGTCCCCACCGGATTCAGCTCCATCAGGACTGCTTAGGAGGTGACGGCTACGGGTGCTTCTATGGCTTGCAGGACGGCCTGGGCGAACTCGCGGGTGCCGGCGTTGCCGCCTACGTCGCGGGTGAGGGTCTTGCCTTCGCGATAGACCTGTTCGAGGCCAGCCTGGACGCGCTCGGCGGTCTCGGTTTCATTGATGTGATGGAGCATGAGGACGGCGCTCTGCAACAGGGCGGTGGGGTTGGCGATGTTCTTGCCAGCGATGTCAGGAGCGGAGCCGTGGACGGCTTCGAAGATGGCGCACTCGGTACCGAGGTTGGCGCCGGGGACCAGGCCGAGGCCGCCGACGAAGGCGCTGCACAGGTCGCTGAGGATATCGCCGTAGAGGTTCTCGGTGAGCAGGATGTCGTACTGGTAGGGGTTCATGACGAGCTGCATGCAGGTGTTGTCGACGATGTGTTCGGCGTAGGTGATGTCGGGGAAGTTGGCGCCGACCTTACGGCAGCAATCGAGGAATAGGCCGTCCGAGAGCTTCATGATGTTGGCTTTGTGGATGGCGTGGATCTTCTGGCGGCCATGCTTGCGTGCGTACTCGAAGGCGAACTTGGCGATGCGGGTAGAGGCCTTCTCGGTGATGATCTTCAAGGACTGAACGACGCCGGGGACGACGATGACTTCGAGGCCGGCGTAGAGGTCTTCGGTGTTTTCGCGGACGATGACGAGGTCTACGTTGGGGTAGTTGGTCTTGAGGCCGGGGAGATTCTTGACCGGGCGGAAGTTGGCGAAGAGCTCAAACTTCTTGCGCAGCTGCACGTTGATGGAGGCGAAGCCGCCGCCGATGGGCGTGCCTACGGGGCCCTTGAGGCCGACTTTATTCTGCTCGATGGATTCAATGAGGGCTTTGGGGATGTACTCGCGGGTCTTCTCGAAGGCGTCTGCGCCGGCGTCGTAGCGGTGCCACTCAAAGCTGACGCCGGTGGCTGCTCCAGCAGCTTCGAGGATCTCTACCACTGCGCCTGAGACTTCGGGGCCGATGCCGTCGCCGGGGATCAAGGTGATGTTGTGGGTGCGCTTTGCGGTCTGTGCCATGGGTGGTCCTTTCTCCTGGTTGTATTGAAAGTGAATCAGTCCGAGGGAATGTCAGCTCAAGTCTCCGACATTCCCTCGGCGGCTAAAGCCGCGCTTTATATGTAAGCTTTACGGCGGGACTAAAGTCCCGCCCTTTCAAAACGGTGATTTCCAGACTCCATCAAAATACTAGCGGCGTTTTTTGTTGTCTTTGCCGCTGAGTAGTTCTTCGAGTTCTGCTTTGAATTCGCGTACGTCTTTGAAGTCGCGGTAGACGCTGGCGAAGCGAATGTAGGCGACTGTGTCGATGTCTTTGAGGCGGGTCATGATGAGCTCGCCGACCTCGTTGGTGGAGCGCTCCCGCTCGGGCGAGTCGACCACGTAGGCCTCGGTCTCGTCGACGATCTGCTCCAGCTTGCTGGCGGAGACGGGACGCTTTTCGCAGGCGTGGAGGAGGCCGCTCAGAACCTTCTGGCGATCAAATTTTTCGCGGCGGCCATCTTTCTTGACGACCATGTAGGGGATTTCGTCGATCCGCTCGTAGGTGGTGAAACGCTTGTTGCAGCCCTCACACTCGCGGCGGCGGCGAATGGAGTCAGCTTCTTTACTCTCTCGGGAATCGACAACTCGATCCTGGGCAAAACCACAGTAGGGACATCGCATCGTTATAGGACGATTCTAACAGCGGCGTGGTTATTGGCTGTTCTGTAGCGTGTCTGCCGCGGCGCTGACTTCCGCTTCGCTCTCCTGACTTTCCTGCGCGACGTGTTTAAGGCTGACGTGCTCGAAGCGAGCGAAGAGGAGGCCGGTGGGGATGACGCAGAGGAAGGTGACGAGCAGCAACATGGCTCCGCAGGCGGTGGCGACCTCGATGGGTGCTCCGTAGAGGGCGTGCATGGAGGCGGCGGTGATGGCGATCTGGGTGAACCATCCGACGATGGGGAGCTGCAGCGCGGAGCCGCCGATGCTGGCGGCCATTAGCAGCATGGTGCGGGGGTAGGTAAGGCTGGCGAGCTCCGGGGTGTCGACGAAGGCGTGTGCGGTCTGCTGGTAGGCGGCTCCGATAAGTCCCCACATGGTGAGCGAAAGGGCCAGCACGATAAAGAAGTCGCGCAGGGAAGAGAGGGCGTTGAGGCCATCGCGGAAGCTGAGGATTTTGGTGGCAAGGCCTTCTGCCATGGGGCGGGACAGACGACCGAGGGTGAGGCGGGCGAAGCCGGCTACGGTGCC
>JANYER010000283.1 GCA_025359825.1 Granulicella sp. | reverse complement strand
ACCAACGGTTGCTCCACTGGTAGGAACGAACTGGTTGGTAGGCAGCGAGGTGGAGCGGTAGGCGTAACGATCGACGTTGCCGAAGAAGAAGATCTTATCTTTGACGATGAAGCCACCCACGTGACCGCCGAACTGGTTCTGCTTCTCTACGGGACGGCCTTGGGCGACGCTGGGAAAGTAGCCGCGTGCGTCGAGGACGGTGTTGCGGAAGTACTCGTATGCGGCACCGTGGAAGCGGTTGGAGCCGGATTTGATGGTGTAGTTTTCAACGCCTTGGCCCTGGTACATGGCTGGGGAGTTGTTGGTTTCGACCTGGAACTGGTCGACTGCCTCAACCGAGACGCCGTAGGCCAGGCCGCGTGTCTCGCCCTGGGTGCCGGCACTGGTCATGGGGATGCCTTCGAGGTAGGTCTCGTTGTGGTAGCCCTGACCGCCGTTAAAGGAGGCGAATGAGCTGCCAGCCGCCTGTGAGCTGAGGGCCTGGACGCCAGGGACAAGTTGAACGAAGGCGGTAGGGTCGCGCGGCCCAGCATTCATGGCAAGGGGTAGCGCGGTGTAGACGTCATTGCGCATGACGAGGCCGAGAGTGGCGTTCGAGGTCTCGAGGAGCGGTGGGGCTTCGGAGACGGTGACTACGTCGGTTGCGGCTCCGACGACCAGCTTGAGATTGACGGTGGCGACGCTTAGGGCGTCTACGCTAACATTCTGTTGCTCCAGCCTCTGGAAGCCAGGGGCGGAGATGGTGAGGGAGTACTTGCCGGGGGGCAGGGCAGCGATAGAGTAGAAGCCGGCGTCCGAAGTCCGCTGGATGGCCTCGGCATTCGTGGCGGTGTTGGTGGCGGTGACGGTGGCACCGGCGATGGTCGCTCCAGTTGCATCCGTGATGGTTCCCTGGAGGGAGCCGGTGCCTCCGCCCTGGGCGACAACTGGAAGAGCCGCCGAAAGCAGAGCTGCACAGAGAATGGCACTGATAGCCTTTGCTGGATGACTTAGGAGGCTTTTCAGTAGAGAAAAGAAGCTGCTTGCAGGGCGATTGGTATAGGTCACGATAAGAACTCCTCGAATGCCACTGTGCGCCCTTTCAGATACAAACCTGAGGTTTGCGGTGAGATGGCAGCTGTGGATTGATTACGCGAGGGATTATGGCGATGTGGTACTACAAATGTCAATGGGAAATAGTTTCACGGGTGAACTTGAAGCCTATACTTCAGGGTCTATGGCAGATTTGAAATGGCCGACATTGAGCTAAATCTTTGATTTTGATTCAAAATTTCAGGTCTGGAGCAATAGAAAGGCCACCATTGCTGGCGGCCTTTCTTGCAATAGTTTGTGTTTTTGCGCGTAGCGCGATTCGTCGAGCGTGCCGCTTTTAGTCGCCGGAGACTGTCTCTTCGACTTCGACTTCGGCCTTGGCTACGGGGGCTGCGGGCCGGATGTCGCCGAGGGAGATGAAGCCTGCTGGTGCGTCGGGCTCTTGCAGGACTTCCTTGCGGTAGAGCTTGGCCATGCGGGCGTTTTCGGCGTCCTGTTTGATCTTCGCGTCGCGTGCACGAATCTTTTCTTCGCGTGCATTTTTGGCGACACCGGACTTATCGAAGGTGTCGTTGGCGGCTGCGTTGACGTGCTCGTCGTTGAGGACGAGGTCGTAGGTGGAGTTGCTTTCGAGTCCGACCTTCTTGCCGCCGGCGAAGATCTCGTGACGACCATGCTCCTCGTACCACTTGGTGAGGGTGGAGGTCATGTGCATCTTCTCGATGATGTTTCTCCAGCCGACACCGGTGTTGTAGGCGCAGAAGGAGATTTCACCTTCCTGGGTTGCGTAGGGAATGATGCACTGTTCGGTGCGGCGGAAGTCGTAGTTGAATAGGTCCTGGAACCACATGCCAGCGATGAAGAGGAAGTTCCAGCGGTCGGCGCGGCGCATGTTGATGTCTTCCATGGTGCGGTCGCCAGTTACTTTGCCGTAGTCCTTGCCGGTTGCGCCGAAGCTCTTATCGAACTTCTTGAGCATGTCCATGATTCCGAAGTGGGTGGGGGCCTTGTAGGGGTCGTAGTTGCGGAGCATGGCGAGGGTGACGCCAACGATGGAGAGCCATTTGCCGCGGGCGGCGTCGTTGATGCGGGCGACGTCCTTGGCGAGCTGCTCGGCGTTGAGGAAAGCGGTAACCGGAACTGCTTCCTTGGTCTCCTTATCGATCATGAGCGCCATCCCGATACCGCAGTTGGGGTGGCAACCGCAGGAGAGTGCGCCCCAGTCGTGGTCGGGTCCGTGGACGAGGTCTGCCCAGTCGGAGAAGGTGGACATGAAGGAGATGGGGAACCAGTCGCGGGTTGGTTCGCCCATGCCGGTCTGATTTTTGACGTCGTGGGCGAGGTGGGAGAGGGTGTAGCGCTGAGCCTTGCGGCGCTCGTCGGAGATGTCTTCGTCGCGACCGGTGAAGCTGACCGGCTGGAAAGACAGGAAGTTGATCTTCTTCGGATTGTCGAGCGCGAACTGGATGATGTTGCCAACCTGCTCGTTGTTAATTCCGTTGATGATGGTGGTGACGGGGACGATGTCGACTCCAGCCTCGTAGAGGTTATGGATGGCCTGGAGTTTGACATCAAATGCGTTGCCGACCTTGCGATGCGAGTTGGCGGCGTTGCCGATTCCGTCGAACTGGAGGTAGGCATAGCGCAGGCCGGCCTCGGCGGCGGCCTTGGCGAACTCCTTCGACTTGGCGAACTCGATGCCGTTAGTGGCAGCCTGAACGCTGGTGTAGCCGACCTTGCGCGCGTAGGCGACGGCGTCAAGGAAGTAAGGAGAAAGGGTGGGC
>JANYER010000248.1 GCA_025359825.1 Granulicella sp. | reverse complement strand
CTCCAACACTCCAGCATATTTACGACTTCGGGTATCGTGTCTGTGAGGTTCCGATTGTGGTCGGAACCTATCTCGTCGAAACCATGCAAAGCGGCCATGCCATCGTGAGCCTCGACATGAGCGACCCTATACATCCACGTGAGGTAAGCCGCCTTCTTCTGGGGCCGAACGACGACCCGCACTGGATAGCAATAGAACCCGGTGGCGAAAGGCTTGTAATTACTGGCGCTGGTGCGCTCAGTACGCGCATTCTCTTCGCGAATATCAATCGGCAGACAGGAGAGTTGAAGCTCGATCCGCAATCGATCGATCTAACGGAGAATCGGCCCGATGGCTGGAGAGGGGCTGCCATTCCGCATGGAGCCGTCTTCAGCAATAAGTGATAGGACGCCTAACGCGGCAAGAAAAAATCGCCCAACTAAATGGTGAGAAACATCGCCAATACGCTTAGAGAGGGACCAGTGGGAACGATAAGTCAACGTATGGCAAGGTAGTCGATCTGTTTGAACATCAAGCAGCGATACATCCGAATAGCGCCTACCCCAGCACCACCATCGGCTGCATCAACGTCCCAGCCACCCGCTTCGCAATCGCCAGCATCTCCGTCGGCGAGGTGAACACCTTCACCAGCCCCGCATCCGAATACTCAGGCAGATTCACCTGCATGCCATTGCGTAGCTTCCCTGCGGTCTGCTCATCCACGGTTACTGCGGGCATCTCCGGCAGGATCGTCCGCGGATGAGGCAGCCGCGCCTCAATCCCATCCGTCCCCGCCAACGCCTTCAGATCATCCACAGTGATCGACTCTGCCAACGTAAACGGCCCAGCCTGCGTCCTTCGCAGACTGGAGAGATGCGCCCCGCACCCCGCCATCTGTCCCAGCTCATGCGCCACGCTCCGCACATACCCACCCGCCGACACATGCATCCGAAAGCTCGCCTCACCCGCCGCCTCATCCAGCCCTAGCAATTCAAATCCGTGAATGAAGATCCGCGCAGCCTTCACCGGAACATCCACGCCCGCGCGTGCCAGCTTATGCGCTGCCACCCCGCCAATCTTCTTGGCCGAGTAGATCGGCGGCACCTGGTCCATCTCGCCACTGAACCGCGTCGCCAACCCACGCAACTCCTCCAGCCCCAACCCCAGAGGAACGGCATCCCCCACCTGCTCCCCATCCGCGTCGAAGCTGTCCGTAGCAAATCCGAACCGGATCGTCCCCGTGTACTGCTTCTCGGCTTTGCCAAAGAACTGTGCCAGCCGCGTGTACTTCCCCAGCAGCATCGGCAATACTCCGGTCGCCATCGGGTCCAGTGTCCCGAGGTGCCCGATCGAGCGCTCCCCCGTAGCCCGTCGAACAATCCCCACCACATCGTGCGAGGTCATCCCCGCAGCTTTATCCAGTACCAGTAAGCCATTCATTCCGATAAGTTTACAGTCTTGACCGCCCCGGCGCTGCACGTCCGCGCATCCCAATTGGTGTCAACTGTGGGAATTCGAAGCCTTAAGAAATCAAATCACAGGTACTTCCAGGGCAATGTTCTGCATCCGAACTAGTTGTACTGATGCAAAGACGCTCCGGCAACACACGACAAGAGAGCGCAGGAGGTACCAATGCGATACAACGATTCCGTAGAGCTGTCCATGAATCGAATAAAGAGTCCCAGCGAACACCCACCCGAGATCCTCAGCAGTTGCAGGAACCACCTCGAATCCCTGCAAAACCTGCGCTATCTCATCCTGCTCGAGGTCAATCAACCCAGCCAGGTCAAACTGCACCTCCGCATGATGGAGCAGCACCTTAACAACCTCGCAGGCACCCTGCTTCACGGTCAGGAATGATGTTTACCTACGGGACCGCCCCATCCCGTGACCTGATTCTTAAAGTCCACCTCGCTGCCGTACCAGCGATAGAAATTCGTTGCGCGTCTGCAACTGTGTCTTGAAGACCCCCAGCATGGATGACGTCACCGTAGACGAGAGCTGTTTCTCGACGCCACGCATCATCATGCAAAGGTGCTGCCCCTCCAGAATCACCGCCACACCCTGCGGCTGGATCGCCTCGGTAATCGCGTCCGCAATCTGACGCGTCAGGCGTTCCTGCACCTGTAGCCGCCGCGCAAACACGTCCACCAGTCGCGGAATCTTGCTCAGCCCAATGACCTTGCCATTGGGTACGTAGGCAACGTGCGCCTTCCCGAAGAACGGAAGCATGTGGTGCTCGCACATCGAGTAAAACTCAATGTCCTTAACGATTACCATCTCGTCGTACTCAACGTCGAACAAAGCTTCGTGCAGTACTTCGGTTACGTCCATCGTGTAGCCGCGCGTCAGGAAGTTCAACGACTTCTCCATCCGCTCCGGCGTCCGCAACAGGCCGTCACGGTTTGGATCTTCTCCCAAGCGAGACAGCAGTTCGCGGTACAACTCCTGCGTCGATACATTGTCCAAAGTCGCTGCTTCAAAGCTCGTCAACGTGCTCGCCATGATAGGCCTTTCTCAGTACTGGATTCGGCCGGCCTGCAACGTCCCGCCCGCGTAGTCGAATGAGTTATTCCCCGTCTCTTCAATATGCACCAGCTCCAGCCGCGCTGCCCGGAAGCTCTCGAAGATTCGGTAAACCTCAATAGTTAGATTCTCCGTCGTCGAAACGGTTTCTTCAAAGCACTTAAGAGTGTTCAGATTAGTGTGGTCAAACCGTTCCACCAGATTCGTTCGCGCGAACGCATCGAGGTCGGCAAGGTTACAAACCATGCCCGTCTCCTCATCCACCTGCCCGCTCACGGTAATCTGCACCACAAAGTTGTGCCCATGCCCATGCGGGTTATTGCACTTCCCAAACACCGCCCGATTCTGCTCCTCACTATAAGCCTCACTATGCAGACGGTGCGAAGCACTGAAGTGGTAGCGCCGCGATAAATAAGCCTTCGCCATCAGGCCTCCCCGTAGTAGTCCGCAAACAGGTCTGCCATTTCATACACCCGCACACGATGCAGCTTTGCGCCGGGAATCTTCCCTTCCAGTCGCTTCCACACCGCAATGGCGATATTCTCGGTCGTTGGAATCACCGTCTTGAAGTCCGCAATCTCCAGATTCAAATGCCGGTGGTCATACACGCTCACCACCTCGCGCTCCAGGATGTCTTTCAACTCTTTCAGGTCCACCACAAACCCCGAAGTAGCATCCACCTCGCCCGCCACCGTGACCTCCAGCGTGTAGTTGTGGCCATGTCCATTCCGGTTG
>JANYER010000186.1 GCA_025359825.1 Granulicella sp. | reverse complement strand
GTGAAGCGCGAGGTGGTCAACTCCCAGAGGGTAGCTGCGCCTTCCTGAGGAATCGGCAAGACACGGAGATGCTGCCAAAGTTCGGTGAGAGCGCGGTGGACGGCGGTTTCGGTGACTTCCTTGCCAAGCTGCGTGGCGAGGTCGTAGGCGGAGAGGCCGGGGACGGGATCTTTGGACCGCTCGGTGAGAAGGGTGTAGGTGTTGAGGGCGAGCGGGGAGACCTTGCTGGCTCCGCTGGTCTCGGGGGGAAGCTTCCACGACTTATCGCCACGGAGAGTGAAGATGTAGGGGAGGATAGCGGTGGCGACGATGAAGTCGGGCGTATCGGTACCGACACCGGCGGTGTTGCCGAGCAGGTTCAAGGGCACGGCTGCGCCTTCCGCGATGAGGCGGGCGAGGAGGGTACGGGCTTGTTCGGTGTCTGCGAGGGAAGGTGCTGCGTTGGGAGCGCCGAGGACGGCTTCGACCATGGACGGTGCAGGTGCAGGAAGCTGTCCGGCGCGGGGGGTAAAGAGTGCGATGCCGGCGACGTTGATCCAGCTGCGAAGGTTCTCAAAGGTGAGGAGGGCTTCGCCATCCTGATGCCATTGTTTGAGACGGGAGGCGGCGAGTTGATCGGCCGAGGGGATAAGAGAATTGGAGCTCAAGAGAGTAGTACCTTCCTGCTGGGGGCCGCTATCCGCGGGCTTGCAGCATACCTTCGCGGGGGGGACTGGGTTCCCGCGATTGGGATTGCCAGTGTGGCTCAGGTGTCGATTTCAATTTTCAATACGTGAGAGGAGCGGCTGTTGGACGCGGTTGAACCGCGCGCTGCTGCCTCTGCTGTAAGGATACAGTAGTTTGGGGCTGGTGGGGGAATGCAAAGGTTCGGCGGTGGCCGCCGAACCCTCTCTGAGCATGGGAGGTAGATATAACTCGATAAGAGGGCATACCCCAGGGGCTAAAGCCCGCATTATTGCAGGGTCAGAGAGGCCCAAGGAAACCCCAAGCTAAAGCATGGGGCTACCAGCCTTGGGTTACCTAGAGGCTAAGACTCCGCTGCGCTGCGGATTGACGCGCAAATGGCAGCGCAGCGGAAGAGATCTAGAGCTTGATGTTCTTGATGTAGTCAGCGTCTTCTTTGAGGGAGTCATTTTGAGGGATGTCGTAGCCCTCTTGCTCGACGAAGATGTGTTTGATCTTGGCGGCGGAGGCGGCCTGGAAGATAGGGCGGTAGTCGATGACGCCGCGGCCCAGCTCGGTGGGGGTAGGGGTTTTGCCGGCGGCGTCGGGGCGGGCGGCGACGAAGTCTTTTACGTGCAGCATGACGATACGGTTGGCCTGCTCCTTGAGGTACTTGGCCGGGCTGGCGCCGCCGACTACGACCCAGCCACAATCCATCTCGAAGGAGACTTTGGAAGGGTCGGTGAGCTTGAGAAGATGGTCGTAAGGGATGGAACCGTCGGGGAGAGCGTGGAACTCCTCGTAGTGGTTGTGATAGGCGAAGGACATGCCAGCGGCTTTGACCTTTTCGCCGAATGTGTTGAACTGCTCGGCGTTGTACTTCCAGTCGTCGAGGGTATGGGGGGTGCGGGTGCCTGCATTGGCGGGAAGCTTGCCCGGGCTGGCGCAGACGACATACTGGAGGCCGAGCTCGTGGCAGTAGGCGATGTTCTCATCGAGCTTAGTGGACATAAGCTGGAAGTTGTAATGGGCGCTGGGGCAGCGGAGGCCGGCGTTGCTGAGAGCCGTCTTGAACTCGGCGGCAGAGTGGTTGAAGTAGCCAGCGGCTTCGACCTCCTGATAGCCGAGGGTGGCGAGAGTCTTGAGGGTGGGCTCGAAAGACTTGGCGAGGTCCTGGCGGACCGAGTAGAGCTGAATGCCGAGGGGCAGGCCAAAGGGTGCGGCGTGTAGCAAGCGAGGCGCGGCGGCGAGGGTGAGAGCGGCGGCGGAGGTCTTGAGGAAGTCGCGGCGAGTGGAGTGCATAGGGTCTCCCGATGGTGCGATTTTAGTGCGACCCCATAGTACTTCGGTTTGTGGTGATGCGGCGAGTGGGTGAGCGTTGTTCTGTGGAGAACGACGTTCAGCTAGAGAACGTAGAGCTTGTAGATGACGAAGCAGAAGACTGCGCCGAGAGCTCCGAGGATGAGGCCGGCGGTGCGGCGTTTGTAGATGAAGAAGAGCAGGACGAGTCCGGTGAAGGAGACGAGGACCAGCAGAAGAGCAGAGATATCGATGACGGCGGACCAGACCTTGCCGGTGTCACGGCCTTTGTGGAGGTCGTTGATGACGGCGACGAAGCCGTTGCGGGTTTCGATGAGCTCGTACTTGCCGGTGGTGCGGTCGATAAAAGTGTCGGCGGTGTAGCCCGGGCCTTTGAAGGAGACGGAGAGCTGGGTGTCTTCGATGCGGAAGTCGCTGACGGCTCCGTGGACCTTGTGGAGGTTGCGAAGCTGCTCGACGATCTCGAGCTTGGCGGGCTGCTGGAGCCAGGGCTGCGGGATGGTGCCGAGGGTGCGCAGCGTGGTCTCTTTGCCGACGAACCAGTCGGTGTGATTGAGGGTGTAGCCGGTGACGGAGAAAAAGAGCACGATGGCGAAACTGACCATCGAGAGATAGACGTGCAGCCAGCGTGAGACGACGGCGGTGCGGCGGCGCAGAGTGGCCTGCCACGTTGCTGGTCGCGACGAGGGCTTCTTCGCGCGGACTGCAGTAGGAACGGATTTTTCTTGAAGACTTGTTTTATCGTTTGCGGTAGTCAAGACTGGCCGCCGCGATTTCTGTATTGCCAGTCATGGTGAGCTGGCTGGGGGTCTTGCCGTCGAAGTCGATCTCCTGGCGGATGACCTGGTAGGCTCCGTGCTCGCGAGCGGACTCGATGCAGATTGTGTACTTGCCGGGTTTGACCGGCTTGCCGGATTGGTCCTTGCCGTCCCAGCGGAGGGTGTACTTGCCGGGAGGACGAGTGGCGCTGGAGACGGTGGTGGTAATGTCGGAGCCCTCGACCATAGAGCGGACGCGGTCGTCGCGGTACCAGGTCTTGAGTTCGGGGAGCCAGCGAGTCTTATCGAACCAGAGAGCCAGAGTGCGAACTGGGAAGCGGTCCTTATCCTCGACCCAGACGGCGACGAAGGGGCGGCGGTAGCGAGGGTTTTCGATGCGGGCTAGTTCGAGGGAGATAGTGAGGTCCATCGCGCCGGCCGCGGTGGGGACCGCAGCCTTGGCCGGAGGAGCGAAGCTGGCGGGCTGGATGTGGTCGAGCTCAAGTGCGTTCCAGCCGGGGCTGGTGACGTGCGTGCCGTCGGCGAGGACAAGGAGGTAGTCGACGTTGCGGAGCTTCGCGGCGAGGCGTTGGCTCTCGTTGGGGGTCATGACGGAGAACGCGGTGGCGAGAGCGCCAGCCTCCGACGGATCGGAGGCGATGACGGTGGAGCTGAGGATGTGATTGACGGGAAGCGCAGTGCGCGGGTCGACGATGTGCGAGAAGTGGTTGGCACCGATATCGACTCCGCGACGGTAGCCGCCGCTGGTGGCGATGGCGCGGTTGCGAAGATGAACGCGATCCATGGGCGCATCGTTCTCGGCGTCGGCCTGGGGGTTGGCGATGGCTACGGTGCTGGCGATAGCGCCGCGGAGGACGATGTCGCCGCCGACGTTGAGGAGGACTCCGGTGACCTCGGGGGTACCCGAGAGAGCTGCATCGACGGCGTGGCCAGCGATGAAGCTCTTGGCGAAGGAGTTGAGCGCTATGGGTACGCTGTCGAGATGCGTGGCAGTCTGATGGACTGCATCAAGCCGCCAATGCGGCTGCTGCATCTGGCCAATAGCGTTCTGCAGTTCGGACTGGTTGGGTGGGCGGTTCTCGGCGGCGGCCTTCTTCCAGGCGCGGACGGCTACTTCGGCGGACGCGTCGAGTGCGCCACCGGTCTTGTCTCGCCAAAGGTCGAAGAGGTCAAGGACCTGGAAGAGCTCGGGCGAGACGTGCTCGGCAGTGCCTTGGGACTCGGCCCAGTGGGAGAACTCACTGTCGGCCTGCCAGGCGCTGAGGATGTGGTTCTCGCGATCGATCTCTGCGAGGACGCGGGTCTCAGCCTGGGCGGCAGCAGTGGCAGAGGAGGCGCGAACCTTCAGCTCAAGGGAGGTGCCAAGGACGTTCTCGTGATGGAAGACGTACTCATGCTGGCTGCTGGTTGCAGCGGAGAGGGAGACAGTGGTGCAGGCGAGAAAAGCAAGGATGCGAAGGCGAGTAGTCATTACGGTCTGGAACCTTCCTGGCGCGCACCGGGTGCGGGCATGTTGGCGAAGTAGAGGGTGATTTCGTCTTTGGAGAGGAAGCCGTCGCCATCTTTATCGATAGACTCAAACTGTTGCTGGACGCGGTCGGGGGACTCGGACTTGGAGAGTTTACCGTCCTTGTTGGTGTCCCACTCGTCGAGCATCTGCTGGGCGCGCGAGGCAGGGGTTGCAGGAGGCGGGTTGAGCTCGTTCATGGTGAGCTGGCCGTCTCCGTTC
>JANYER010000164.1 GCA_025359825.1 Granulicella sp. | reverse complement strand
GGGCGACGATCTCGATCTTGCCGGCGAGGTATTGGCCGGTGATGGAGTTGGGGTTGTCCATGATCTGCTGCGGGGTGCCGTCAGCGATGAGGAAGCCGCCGTTCTTGCCGGCTCCGGGGCCGAGGTCGAGCACGTAGTCGGCTTTGCGGATGGTGTCTTCGTCGTGCTCGACGACGAGGACGGTGTTGCCGAGATCGCGCAGGCGCTCCAGGGCGTCGATGAGGCGTTGGTTGTCACGCTGGTGAAGGCCGATGGAGGGTTCGTCGAGCACGTAAAGGACGCCGCGAAGGCGCGATCCAATTTGTGTGGCAAGACGGATGCGCTGGCCTTCGCCACCGGAGAGGGTGGCGGCAGAGCGGTCGAGCGAGAGGTAGCCGAGGCCGACGGCGTTGAGGAACTCGAGGCGCTCGATGACTTCGCGTTGGAGGCGGTCGGCGATGATGCGGTCGCGCCCGGTGAAGAGCATGGCCTGCGCACCGGTGAGAGCGCGTTCGAGCGAGAGACCGGTGAAGTCGGCGATGCTGGCACCGTTGACTGTAACGGCAAGGGATTCTGGCCGCAGGCGCTTGCCCTTGCAGACCGGGCAGGTGGTAGCGGACATGTACTGCATCATGTACTCGCGGTAGCCCTCGGACTTGGTGTCTTCGAGGTTGGCTCGCAGGTAGCTGAAGATGCCGTGGAAGCCGGTGCGTCCGGCCTCGCCGCGGGGTGGGCCGTAGAGGAAAAGGTTCTGATGCTCGGTGGTGAGCTGCTCGAACGGGACCTTGATGTTGATCTTGTATTTCTCGGCGGCGAGTTTGATGAGGCGCAGGAGATAGGCGGATCCGCTGCCGGGTCCCATGGCTCCGTCGAGCAGCGGCTTAGACCAGTCGGTGATGGTGCGGGCGGGGTCGAAGTCGTAGATGCTGCCGAGGCCGTGGCACTCCGGGCAGGCGCCGTAGTTGGAGTTGAAGGAGAAGCTGCGCGGTTCGAGACGAGGGACGTTGATGCCGCAGTCCGGGCAGGCCATGGAGGAGGAGTAGAGCGTCTCCTCCTGCTTGCGGGTGACGGGGTCCTGCAGGCCGATGAGGACGAGTCCGTTAGCCATTTGGAGGGCCTTGAGGACGGAGGTTTCGAGGCGGCGGGTGTCGTACTTGGGTGTGGCTGATTTTTTGGAGTCGGCTGCGAGGGCTGCGTTCGCGTCGTCGGTGACGAGGGGCTTTAGGATGATGCGGTCGACGATGGCTTCTACGGTGTGGTTCTTGCGCTTCTCGAGGCGCATGCCTTCGGTTAGCTCGACGATCTCGCCGTCGATGCGGGCACGGAAGCCCTGCTGATCGAGGGCCTCGAGCTCTTCGCGGAATTCGCCCTTGCGGCCGCGGACGATGGGAGCGTAGATGGTGATGCGTTCGCCGGGGGCGAGGGCGACGATGCGCTCTACGATCTGGTCGGAGGACTGACGGGATATTGGGCGGGCGCAGTTGGGGCAGTGGGGCTGACCGACGCTGGCATAGAGCAGGCGGAGATAGTCGTAGATCTCGGTGATGGTGCCGACGGTGGAGCGGGGAGAGCGCGAGGTGGTCTTCTGCTCAATAGAGATAGCAGGGGAGAGGCCGTCGATGGCGTCGACGTCGGGGCGCTCCATCTGATCCAAAAACTGACGAGCATATGCCGACAGTGTTTCGACGTAGCGGCGCTGGCCCTCAGCGTAGATGGTGTCGAAGGCGAGGGACGACTTGCCCGAACCGGATAGGCCGGTGACTACCGTAAGGGTGTTGCGCGGGATAGAAACGTTGACGCCGCGCAGGTTGTGCTGACGCGCTCCGCGAACGGTGATGTGAGTGATCTGCGGCTTGCGGGCGGGCGACTTGGGAGTGCTTTCGGAGGTGCTCATAGGGGGAGTTCTGGCCGTTGAACGGACAAGCTAACAGGATACGGCATGAGACGGCTGGGCTGAAGGGGGATGGCGGTATCCGAACAGACAATATGTGGGTGGGTTGTGGAGTGGTAGTCTTCGGCTGGGTTGTTTCCGGCTGCAACGCGGGATTCACAGACAGAGAGGATACTCTGGAGGTGATCGTCCAGTTTGGGCCGAGATTCAGGGTTAAGGATTGTTTGTGAATTCGTCGATGGTATTGATTGCAGCGGTGTTGGCTTCGTTAGCGGTGGGTGTTCTGGTGGCGTACGGCGTCTGCCTGGCGATGTTTGGCGTGTTTCGGATTCACGCGCGGCAGGTGGCTGCCGGGTCGGCGCGCCGGATTCGTAGTTCGGCGCAGGTGGCGCAGGGCTAAGCAGGCTGTTTCCTGGACTGTCGCGGTGTTTTTATCCTATTAAATTCAAATAAAATATTGAGACGCAAGCGTTAGCCGGGCTGTACCTATTGGGGCGGGGTCTGGACCTGGTTGCGGAGACGCAGAAGCTGCTCATAGATCTGCTGGGGTGTCTTAACGCCATTGGGGGATTGTTCCTGGGTGGTCGCAGGGGTCGTGGCTGCCGGGTCAGGCGGGGTGGAGCTGGCAGGGTTGGAGGCGTTGGGCGGAGGCATCTGGCCGGGCGCGTTCATGGCAGGTTGCGAGGGTGGCTGACGGAAAGGGCTATCGGTGGCCCTTGGCGCAGGGTTCTCGGGCTCGGAGTCGCCGGCGTCGTTGTAGCCGGGAGCGTTGGGGTTGGGTGGCGTAGGGCCGCCATGGCGTGGGGTGAGGACCAGCTCAGCAGGCGCTGCAGCGGTTGAGCCCTTAGGAGCCTGAACGATGAGGAGATTGCTGCCGGTGCCGTCAAGCAGAGCGATGAGGACTTTGGCGGGGGT
Organism: Granulicella sp.; assembly: GCA_025359825.1. Classification (GTDB taxonomy): domain Bacteria; phylum Acidobacteriota; class Terriglobia; order Terriglobales; family Acidobacteriaceae; genus Edaphobacter. Next base: position 3,808 of record JANYER010000164.1, on the reverse strand, counting down.
GTCCGGACCATACGTGCCGAAGACGCGCTCGTCGTTTACGCCGCCGGTGATCTTCATGGCGGTGATGCGACCGATCTCGCGCAGGATCTGGTTGAGGCTGGAGTTGGAGGCGGAGACGGTGAGCTGTCCGGCGGCGTAGGTGACCTCCGCGCGACGGGTCGGAGTCGCGGCAGGCAGTTGCACAGGGGCAGGCGTGAGTGGTGGAGTGGTGGGAGCGGTAGCCGGGAGTGCGGTGGTGGAGGTTTGGGGCGGGCGCTGGATTTGCAGTTGGGCAGCAGCGGTCACGCAGAGCAAGGCCGTGAGGCTCAGGAGAGACAGAGCGCGGGTTGGGGCCTGGAGTGACATAGCTGAAGATAAGACTCGCCGACGGGTGGGATGTCACGCGGCTTGCTGGTTGCAGTGTACCGCTCTTCTGCGTGCAGCGACGCGCTTGCTTTGCTGCTACTCTGCCGGCGCTGGGAATACACGCTTCGCGCCGACCATGGCGGGCTCTGCGCGCAGAAACTCTACGGTACCTTCCAGGGCGGGTTGCCAGCACTCGGCCGGCATTAGATGTCCGCAGCCCTCGACGACTGCCATGGACGAGCCGGGAATGCTGGCGTGGATCCGCTGGCCGGCTTCGAGGGGGATCAGATCGTCGCGCCCACCCCACATGACCAGCGTAGGCCGCTGGATGCCGTGCAGCTTGAAGTCCAGCAGGTCGCGCCCGTCCATCATGGCTGTCACGCTGCGGTGGATGACCCAGGCCATCTGCTGGTTGCGCCGTACTACTGCGCGACCGACAAAATCTGGCAAAGGTTTGGGGTGCGGAGTGAGGACGTTGAGCAAGCGCTGAACTCCGGCTACGTCGTTGGGGGTGAAGATATCAGCAGTCTCTGCGGCTGGGAAGTACACCCCGGCGCTATCGTAGACGACGAGGCGGTCTACCAGTTGCGGATGATCGAGCGTGAGCTTCATCGCGATCCATCCGCCCATCGACCAGCCCGCTACATGGGCGTGCGCGAGGTGCATCGCTTGCATGTAATCGACGACGGTCTGTTCTTCGAGTGAGATGGAATAGGAGATGTCAGGACTGTCACTGCGACCGTAGCCCAGAAGGTCCGGTGCGTAGACGTGAAAACCCTTCGCTGCGAGCGCGGGCAGGAGCGCGCCCCAGTCCTCTCCGCGAGCGCCCAGGCCGTGGACCAGCAGCAGAGGGGTGCCGGCACTGCCATCGGGCGGAGCTGCTTCGTAAGAATGTAAGCGGTGGCCATCTACTTCAACGTAGCTGCTGCGGACGCCATGTCGCCACAGGCTGTAACGAATCTGCTGATCGTTGACCCAGAGTGGGTTCCAATAGAAGACTGCACCGGCTATGAGCAACAGGAGTACAAGGCCTGCAAGCCCGCGCCAGAATCGTCTCATCGTCTTGCTCTCCTATGGCTCGATGGCCTCTGATGTTATTTCAAGAGCAGGGGCTTGCCGAACTCTTCGCCAAAGACGGTGTGTCCCATCTCGAAGCGTCCGCCGTCGAACTTGTCTGCACCCTGCAGATGTCCAACTGCCAGCAGCGCGACGACCGAGTAGCTGAGCGGGAGGCGCAAGACCTCGCGAACCTTCTCCTGCTCGAAGCCCTCCATGGGAGCGGTGTCGTAGCCAATCACCTCGGCCATCAGCATCATATGGGTGAAGGCCAGCATGACCTGCTTGTTGAGCCATGCCTTCATCTGGTCGGCGCTGAAGCTGGAGAGGTAGTTGGGGACGCTGCTGCGGGCCTGGTCGGCGTAGCTCTCCGGCATGCCGCCTTCGCGGCCCAGCTGTAGCATGGCGTCGAGGTCCTTGCGCCAGCTGTCGGCGTCTCCACAGGCGACGATTACTGCCGACGCCTCTTCTACCTTGGCCTGGTTGTAGCTTGCGCCACGCAGCTTCTTCTTCTGCTCGGGCGACTGCACGACAACGAAGCGCCAGGGCTGCATGTTGTATCCGCTAGGAGCATGAAGTCCGGCATCGAGGATTTTGTGCAGGTCCTCAGCCGGAATCGCTTTACCGTCAAAGCTTGGGGTTGCTCGTCTGTCGGCGATTGCCTGCTGTAACGTCTTTTCCTGCTTTGCCATTACCCATTCCTCTCGGCCCGAATCTGCGTTGCGTAGAGTAAATTCACGCTGCGCGGTTCAGGTCCCTACGTCTTAAAGAATAGGATGCTGTTGCATCCCAAAGCAGTAGTTCCTACATGGTCGATCCAAGCGTTCCAATCGACCTAACCCTTGCAGTTCTGCTACAAACAAACACACCGTATCACGACCCTGTCAATTCAATTTGATTTCCAGCCTGCAAACTAGTGAATCTCCGTCGTAGCAGAGATCGTGATGAAGGGATTCTGGCCTGCGGTTTCGGTGACCATCCACACGCCGCGAAATGCTTTTCGCAACTCCGGATATGCGCTCAGCAGGGCGACCATGGCGTCGGTGTTGCGCTTTTTGGCGGCTACGGCGTCGCCCATGGTTTCAACCTTGAGGTGGGTGACTACGTCGACCTTCTCCTTGCCGAGGGAGTCGTCTGTGCCCAGGGCGGTGAAGTGGTACTCGACGCCATCGGTGCCTTTGACGACGAGTGGTGCGTCGGGGCTGATGCCGTCGGAGAGGGCGGGTGGCGCGGCAGCGGCGGCCTCGGTGCGGAGCTTCTCCAGATGGGTGCTCTGGACGAAGGCTGCGGGTTGCAGAAGCGTTGCGGCCTGCTGGTAGTAGAGCCAGGCGTTCCACTGCTCCTTGCTCTTGACCATCTGGCGGGCTTCGGTCCAGTACCAGACTCCGTCGTGTCCGGCGGCCAGGGTGGGGCGTGGGTAAAAGCCTGCCATCAACCAGCGGCCTTGCTCCTGACGAAGCAGGAAGGAGAGACGCCAGGGCGCTGCGCTCTTGCTTTGGACGATGGCGAAGCCGTAGCGGCCGGGGGGAAGCTGGGGGATGAGGAAGTCGACCTCGGCGGTGGACTTGTTGAGCGAGCAGAAGAACTGAGCGTCGGGGTTGCTGCCGTCGGCGGCGCGCTTGAGCTCGGTGCCTTCGAGGACGTAGACCTGGTCGACGGTGAGGGCTGCGTCCTTCAGGCGGGGTGCAGTGCTGGCTACTACACTTTCTACTCCGCTGAAGTCTTTGGCGAGGTCGGCGACGGTGAGGCTTTGGAGTCCGGCTGTATCACTGGCCTGCACTCGTGCGGCGAGAGCTGCTGCTGCGGCGGCGAGGCTGTCGCGGTCGGCGGGCTTCATCTGCGACTGCGTGGTGCATACTTCGGCTGTGGCGAGCGTGGGTGCAGTGGTGGCCAGGGATGCGAGGAGGCCGAACGCGATTGCTGTCGTAAGTCGAATCTTCTGCATCATCGTTTGCATATCCGTTATGGCGTGTGATGCTTCCAGCCACTGCCAGTCTAGTACAACCTGCGATGCTTGATGCTTAGTCGGGTTGCCATTGGTAGGCGTTGGGCTGGGGGAGGCCGATGTGGGCGAGGACGCGGTGGACGAAGTTGCGGGCCATCTCGGTGGTGGATTGCGGGTGGTTGTAAAGGGTGGGGATGGCGGGGAAGATGGTGGCACCGGCCTCGGCAGCGAGGGTCATGTTGCGGAGGTGGATGCGGTTGAAGGGGGTTTCGCGGACACAGAGGATGAGCGGGCGACGCTCCTTGAGGGAGACGTCGGCGGCGCGCTGGATGAGGTTGGAGGCGATGCCATTGGCGATTCCGGCGAGAGTGCCCATGGAGCAGGGGAGGACCAGCATGGCGTGGGACGGATAGCTGCCGCTGGCGATGTTGGCGCCGATGTCCGAGCTGGTGTGCTGGTGAA
>JANYER010000158.1 GCA_025359825.1 Granulicella sp. | reverse complement strand
CTCCAACGCCTCGAGCAGCTCCACGTCCACGTCCGCGTCCATGCAGCGCACGCGCGACCAATCCCGGGTAAACCGAACCACAGCACCGCCCGCGCGAGCCGGTACCGCTTCGCGTAACACCACCCCGATATTCGTAAACTCGCCCTTCACCACATCCGGCACATACCGGACCAGGAAGAACTCGCATGCCAACCGCTCCGCCAAAACAGTCTCCTACCAGCTCTAAAAGCAAACTCCGGCTACATTACAAATTTAGACCCCAGCGGTGCCGCTGCAAACTGCTGCGGCACCACAATCGTTCTCTTTCGAGCCCACATCGGGAACGGCTCCCGGTTCGACGCGCGAAACGCCTCGATCAGCTCCCGTATGCGTGACTGCCTGCGCAGCATCTGCTCCATCAGCCGTTCGATGGTGGCAGTATCGCCGCCGTACCACTCCGGCGGTACCGCCTCTGCGATTCCCCACAGCGTCGCCGCGTCCATCGTCTCGACACGGCTCAGCCAGGGCTCGAAGCTCTCCCAACCGGTGACCTGCGCGTAGACCACATTCCTCTGGTACACCCCGCGCAACGGACTGTCCGGGAAGGTCCACTCCCCAGCGTTGAAGCAAAAGCCCTGGTCGATAAACGTGGCCTTGTACTTCCGCTCCCGCGGTCGCCGCTCGAAGACCGCCTGTCGGCCATTGCAGTTTCCCGCCCACTTATCGATGCACAGGATCCCGGCGAACTCAGCCAGGTTCCGTACCTCTTCCAACTGCGGCTCCGGCAGATAGTCCACTACCTGCCCGGGCATCAGACCACCGACGAACTGGCTGCCGAACTGCAACCCCGCCTTGCATCGCTCCTGGCCGCCACGCAGCAGATCGACGCGCATCTCTGCCGAGTTTGCAATCAGCCACTCGGTCACCTCGACCACATCCGTCTTCGGCACAGTAAGACCTACCGCCTCGGCGAGCCGGGTGGCGATCAGTTCATTCGCCAGCACCCGCAGATGCTGCGGATTGTTCTGAAACTTGACCACCCAAAGCTTGCCATCTGCCCCCAGCATCAGCTGGCTCTGCGCACCACCCCGCATCCGGCGAATCGCCTGCACTGCAAGAACTGCCACACCACACCTCGTCTCAGCAGCATACAAGCTATGAAGAGGAAGCCGCGTCGAAAAGCTCATCTTCTCCGGACGATCCATTCCGCTCGAACTGCTTGCGCAATGGCCATTGCCATCAGGGAACTATCTTCTCCGGACGATCCATTCCGCTCGAACTGCCTGTGCGATGGCCATTGCCATCAGGGAACTATCTTCTCCGGACGATCCACTCGGCTCGAACCGCCTGCGCGATGGCCATTGCCATACGTGCGACTATCTCCTCCGGACGAGCCATTCAGCTCGAACCGCCTGCGCGATGGCCATTGCCATCAGGCAATCGTCGTGCGTTCCATTTGCCGCGCCGGTTTGGCCGCCCTCGCGACTGACAAAGGTGCGGCACTCCGTCAGCAGCCGTTTGCTGGCAAAGATCCACGGCGACTCGACCAGCAACGCTCCCATCCGGCTTACCATGCCGGGCTTGTTGGCCGCAGTCGTCAGCCATCCTGCGCCACCGCTGCTCTGCTGCCACACGCGGGTGTATCGCTCCACCGCATCCAGGTAGGCGAGCACACCGGCACCGTGATTGTTGCGCTCCACCACCAGCAACGCCTCGCGTCCTGCAGCGCGGCCATACTCCCGGCCTAACTCCGCCGCGACCTTGGCCAGCTGCAGTACTGGCAGTCGCTGCTGAAGCTCGGCGCATTGCAGCCCGGTCTCCAGATCGATCACCTGTACGGCAGCGTAGTCTCCATCCGGCCCTCCACCCGCCGTATCGACAGCGACCAGGTACTCCTTGCCCGGCACCGGCGGCAGCCACACCAGCAGCGCGCCTCCACGCCGCCGCTGGACAGGCTCGTAGACCGTCGCTATCCTTCGCTCCACCGCCTCCACGTCAAAGCAGCACTCCCCTGTAGCTTTGAAGCAGGTTTCGGGATCTTCGGCAAACTCCTGCGACCGCAGCCCCCGGTAGCTCGACTCCAGGCCACGGCGAAATCCGATCTGCTCCGCGCTCAGCCCATGCCGTTCCACTAGTGCCAGCTCTTCCAGGGAACATTCTGTAACCGCTTCCGCTACATAATTCTTCTCCAGCCACCAGGGGAAGAAGTGTTGCACCAAGCCACCGTCGTTGCCAGCTTTGATCCACTCCTCGTAGAAGCAGCCGTACGCTCCATTTGGAGTGGACTCAAGCACCATCTCACCACCCGGAGCAAGCGCCGCTCGCAAGCCTGCCAGCGTTGCACCTGCATCTCCCGGCCATCGTGAGACTTCACTGCAATGCAGATTCTGCATCGTCAAACCTCGCCCGGCGCTTCCATCCGCGGCACTGACCACGCGGAACTCGCTATTCAGCTCAGGAAACCGCATCTGCCCAACGTTGGATACGCTTCGCCGCAGCGGCCCCTCCCGCATGTACCAGGGCAGGTACTCCCAGAAGCGCTGCACCATGCGGAAGATTCCCTCTGCTGCTTCTCGCGTATGCGCGACCTGTACGGTCATTACCCCTTGCTTCGTAATCGTCCGCAGAAAGAACCGTGCTGCCACCCAGGTCGTCATTCCCATCTGCCGCGCCTTCAGCACGATATTGTGCTGTCCACGCGCCGCCTCAAACGCTTGTTGCGCCGCATTCGCCTTCAACGTCCGCATTCCTCCTTCGCGGTCTCGTACCCGCAGCAGCTCCTCTGCCATCGTTACGCCAAGACTGCGTCCACCCAGTTCTTCGGGGAACCGGTCCAGCCTGCGCCCCAGGGCCAGCAACTCCTCTACGTACCGCAACTCCAGCTTCTTTCCCATGCACCACCCACCCCAGGCCCATTGAAACCTACTTAAAAACAACTGGGCGCAGCTTGCACTAAACTGCGGGACAAGCCACGCCCAAATACATTCCATCCCTGCCTACATCTCCCAGTGACAGCCGGAGACCGTCTTCGCATTGGGAACATCCCGCAGCGTCAACGTGCCATTCGCCGGCACCGTCACGGTAGTTGCAGCCGCCAATCCATTGATCAACTGGCTGCCGTTCAGCGCCTTCACGCTCACGGCATAGGTCGACTGCGGATTGTTCACCCGGTAGGTTGCCCCGCTCTGTCCGGTGCAGTCCGGCAGTGTCAACGTACCTGCGCCTGTCACTCCTGCGACGCTCATATAGCCATCCGCCGCCGTCATGCTGTAGGGCAGCGAAGTAACGGTATGCTGGTTCAGCTCGTTATAGCCAAACGTGTAGTTCAGCACGTTACTTGCCGCATTTGCGAGCAGCAACTGACCTGCAGCCGTAGGGTGTGTATGGTCGCTCTGGAAGTAGGTCGTACTGGCATTGGCACCATCTGCACCCAGCAGCGGGTTAGCTGCAAAGTCGATGACGCCGTCCGCTCCGACTGCCTTTGCGCTGGCCAGGATCAGTGCATCCAGTGAGTCCTTGAACGAGTCAAAGCTCCCACCGCCTGCGCCAGTCCCGGTCCGCGAGAGGATCGTTCCCACAAACACACGGCAACCCGCCAACTTCATCGCCTGCACGGTGCCTGCAATTTCGTTGAAGACGCTCTGTGCCGTCGCCGATACAAGGAATCCCCAGTCGTTGTCGCCGGCCAGCAAGGTATAAACCGACGGACCGCCACTGGTCCGGCACAACAGACCCGCACGGTTCGGCTCCGATCCATTGATCGCCTCCATGGTGATTCCTGAGATGCCGTAGTTCACGATGTTGTAGGTTGGCTGGTTAGTCAGCGTCATATTCTGTACCCACGACTGCGATGCCGAAAGTCCTTGCCCGGCATTGATAGAACTACCTGCGGCCAAAAACTGGGGCCCGCTGAGGTTTACCGGCACTGGCCCAACAGCAACGCCTCGCGAAGCGACATCCGCCTGGATCGCCTGACTGGCGACCTGCACGTTTGCTGCTGTCAGCTGCGTTGCGTAGCTGACAAACCGGTAGAACGTTCCGCCAAATCCTGAAGCGGTAAACGGCCCGGTATTGCTTGAGCCGAGAATGTAGTTTCCTCCACTCTGGTAGCCGAAGGAGGCACCCTCTGCGGTGTACGTGATCTCCGACCCATCAATATAGATATGGTCGATATTTCCACTCCCGGTGCCCAGCACAAAACACAGCACATGGAAGCCACTCATCAGGTTGGGTGACTGCGTCTGATGCGTGTTACCCGCGTAGATATCCGGCGCATAGGAGTAAATTCCGCCTGCTCCATTCTTGGCGTACATCAGGTTTACGCCGGGACCACCCAGGCTGCTCGATACCAGCACTGGATATTGGTTGGCTACGCCAGTGGTCGTCGTAATCGGGTTGATGTAGATCCCTGCAAGAATGGTCTTCGCGTTGTTCAAGGACGATGGCAGTTGTACATTCTGCTGACCGCTGACTGCGAGACCGCTCAACGTCCAGGTCGGAGCAAGCGCCCCGCTTCCCAACGTGGCGTTATTTAAGTTGCCACTCTTGTCTGTCAGTACGGTTCCGGCGCCCTGCAGAAAGTTGTAGTCTGCGGTTGCGCCTGCAGGAATCGCTGCCACCGTTCCTGTGCCGCCACCCCCGCCCGTTGGTACGACCCACACACCATCCTCGCGCAGGTATCGGCTTGCACCCGCCGTGACACCAGGATCCGGTACCGCGCCCTGGCCGTGGCCGCTGCCCGACGCTCCAAATACAGGCAACTGCGCCGCGCTCACCGCACCGTTCAGAGTGGTAGCGTTGACCGTCGTTGCGTTGATCGTGCCTGCCGTAAATGCCAGCGGTGTGAATCCATATGCGGTGCCCCGCACATTGATGTTTAGATTGCTGGTCTGAGGTTGAAACGCAATCGAATCAAACCCCACACTGCTGTCCATCAGGAACAGGTTGTAGCCCGAGTTCCATTTTCCGCAGCCATGCGAGTTGCAATGCACAGCAAACACGCTTTCGTCACCGGCCTGCATGTCAAAGGTTCGGTGCCATGCACCCTGCGCCTGGTACGCAAAGTCGGGAACGGTATGCGTACCGCCATTGCCAAGGTAGTCCGTCGCCGGCACTGCATTATGGATGCTCCAGCCGCGGATTCCCGGTCCGACATTCTGCTGATATTGGATTCCAGCCTGGGTGTACGTAATCGGTCGAGGAGTCGTCTGCCCCACGTACTCGGTGTCGCCGGCCACATCCTCCTGGAAGTAGTGCGGCTCTTCTACAGGGTCGCTCGCAGCCCACTGCACGCTATTGGGAGCCAGCGTCATCTGGCCGTCTACCAGCTTCGTCGTTGCGTTGTAGACCTTCAACACCTCGGCCATCGGGTACAGCGCATATCCGCCTGTCACTACACCAACCGTACCGCCGGAGCTGGTACTGTTCGCACCCGTCTCTGCGTAGGTCAGCGTATTCGGCCCCGTCGTCGTTACTGCGAAGCTGCCGTTGTAGCTCGTGTCAGCAACGCCGCTAACCGCCAGCGTTAGTCCATTCACGTCCACTGGCAGATTTCCAGCTGTTGTTACCGTCACCACATTGCCACTGCGTGCAATCGAAGCAATCGAGAGGTTCACGTTCAAGAAAGAGCTGGTCAACCCAGTAACGCCGATGATAGGAGTCAATCCGCCAGCATAGTACAAGCCGGTCGCCGAGTAGGAACCGACCACTGGAAATACCTGCCGAATGCCCCGTGCCGTATCGACCGTCTGCTCCAGCCCATATCCGCAAAGCCCACCCACGGCAATCGTTGCCCGTGCAGAGTGGACCTTGTTCAATGTCATTCGCAGATGTGTCCCATCCACCACGGCATAGTTCGCCATCTCGTAGTTGTTGGGAACGAATCCATTCGACAGGTCCGTCACGCAAGCAACGCCGGTCGTTAGAGAGATCGCTCCCGTGTTTGTTACAAAACCAGATGGAACACCACTGGTCGCGATCGGCACCACCACTGTTCCCGGTGCAACATCGCCCGCCTGCGACAAAATGGACTGCGCCGTCGACAAGAGAATACTGAGTGGGAACGATGTACCGCTAAACGTCGCCACCGCTGCTACAGGCCCTGTAGTGCCGCCCGTTAAAACGCCTGCGGATAACACACGTGCAGGGTTTTTATTAATGAGGTAACGCCCTTCCCCTTGTGTCCCTGGAGCGGCAGTCGTTGCGACCGTGACCAGCGTAGACCCTGTGGAGCAGCCGCTGCTACAGGTTCCCTGAAAGACGAGAGGGTCCTCCTGTACCTGCAGATCGAACGGGTGTGTCCCCTCATCCGCCTCATCGCGAAAGCCGCCCGAAGCAGTCAAAAACTGAGATCCAATCAGACAGTCGCCCACACCATAGCAATTGATCCTATTCGGTGTCAGAACATGCTGGCCCTGGGTGTTATAGGTTCCCTCCACACTCAGCGCACTGTAGGCGGTCTTGAAGTACGGTACGGTCTCCTGCGTCGCCGGAAACAAATTCGAACCGCCTGCTAACCCCTCATGATGGATCACTACACCGAAGGAAGAAATGTCCTCGACGCCCGTACGTTGAAACGTGGTCGCGGTGTTGCGGGTTGAAACTACGTCAATCGACTCACCCGCATCGTTTCCGGTCGACACAGGATCCACCGGGTTGAAGTAGTTCGAGCGACGTGTGCCGCCGCGAAGGTCCTCCACATGCGTACCCGAGAGCGAGCTGCTGTTCCAGGTTTGAGGTGTATAAATCTCGCCAAACGGATAGCTTTGATCCGCACTGATCTCGCATCCATTCACGCAATCTGGACTCACCGCTGCATTGGCGATTCCGTTGTTGCCCGTACCACTCACATACTGCGTCGCGTACTCTACCCCGTTCAACAGGCTCACCTGTAACTGCGTGCCTGTAGGCTGCGTTACGACCTGGGTCGCGCTCGGCAGGGTCGACACTTTTTGCGCAAGACCGCTCGCCACCGAACTTACGCTGGTATCGACATAGTGCTTGTCCGCTGCTTCGGTGCTGGTGGTCGGATCGCCTGCCAACTGCAGCGGGCCGGTCATCGTGTCGCCGGCCTTCAATACGTACGGGTCGGTGGAGCTCGCCAGCGGGGTCCCGGTGACTGCAGCCGCAATCGCCGTATCCACATAGGCCTTGCTGACCGTCTGCATCGCTACCGACGTAGGCAGCGCCGTACTACGAATTGTGCTGAGGCTCACCACGCCAGTGCTGACCGGGAATACCCAGTACTCCCGGCTCACGCTGCCATCATTGAGGTGATACACCGCCGTGTAGTAACTTCCCATCGGTGTAGCGCCGGCGTTCGAAGCCAGTTGCACACTCA
>JANYER010000149.1 GCA_025359825.1 Granulicella sp. | reverse complement strand
GCAGGTGATTCTGAAGCCGCCACCGGAGCGGGTGCAGGAGTGGTATCTGGAGAGCCTGGAGGCGATCGGTATCGACCTGAAGGAACATGACATCAAGTTTGAAGAGGACAACTGGGAATGGCCGGTGGGCGGCGCCTGGGGGGTCGGGTGGCAGGTGATGCTGGACGGGTTGGAGATTACGCAGTTTACGTACTTCCAGCAGTGCGGCGGGATGGACCTGGAGCCGATCTGCGGCGAGATTACGTATGGGCTGGAGCGGATTGCGGGGTTCCTGCAGGATGTGGATTCGATCTACGACATTGTGTGGGCGGTAGAGCCGGCTGAATACGGAGAGACGGGGGGCCGCAAAGTGACTTATGGGGAGATGCGGTTGGCGGAGGAAGAGCAGTTCTCGGCTTACAGCTTTGACTATGCGGATGTGACGCGGCTTTGGGAGCACTTAAACTCGTACGAGGCGGAGTGCCTGGGGTTGCTGGACCAGGCTGGGTTCCGGGATGAGTTCAAGGGGTTCGATGGGATGGATACGCTGAAGCTGAAACGGTTTCCGGTGATGGGGGCGTATGAGCTGGCGTTGAAGTGCTCGCACATGTTCAACCTTCTGGATGCTCGCGGAGCAATCAGTGTGACGGAGCGGGTTGGTGTGATGGCGCGGATTCGGACGCTGGTGGTGGGTGTGGCTAAGGCTTATGCGGCGCAGGGACAGAAATTACAGAGTATTGAGACGGAAGCTGTGGCCGGGTGACGGTAGGTAACCCCACCCATCGCGATGCGACTGCGATGAATGGGGCACCCGGCAGAGGTTGGAAAGGGTGAAAGCTGTGCTTCCCCAACCGTCGCGCGATCAGGCGCGCTCAGGATGGGGCACCCGAAGTTTCGTGAATGATTGACAAAGAATAGGACGAGTCGATGGCTGAGTTTTTGTTTGAGATTGGGTTGGAGGAGATTCCTGCGCGGATGATTGCGGGGGCGCAGGCGGAGTTGCTGAAGCGTGTGGTGGGGATGTTGGAACGGGAGCGGCTATTCGTTGCGGCCCCAAGTGACACTCCCCACGATAACCTCGCCTCTGGCTCGGCGATCATGGGGCACCCGCTTGTGAAGAGTTTTTCTACGCCGCGGCGGCTTGCGGTCTGGGTGGGTGAGGTTGCGGCGCGGCAGGAGGATGTGGCCGAGGAGTTGATGGGGCCGGCGACGAAGATTGCTTATAAGGACGGCGTGGCGACTCCGGCGGCGATGGCATTTGCGAAGAAGGCAGGCGTTGCTGTTGAGGATTTGAAGACGGTGACGACGCCGAAGGGCGAGTATCTGGCGGCGACTTCGGTGAAGGCTGGGCGTGGGGCTGCGGAGGTGATAGCGGCGGAGCTACCGAAGGAGATCGCCGGGATTTACTGGGCGAAGAATATGTACTGGCGGGCGGGGAAGCCAGAGCGGTTTGTGCGGCCGGTGCGTTGGATGGTGGCTCTGCTGGGCGATGCGGTGGTGCCGGTGGAGTTTGCCGGGAAGACGGCGGCGAATGTGACGTATGGGCATCGGGTGCTGTTTGGCGATGCGGAGATCGTGGTGAAGTTGCCGGGTGCGTATGAGCAGGCTTTGCTGGATGCGTTTGTGGTGGCGGATGTGGAGGGACGGCGGCAGCGGATTCGCAAGGGGCTGGATCGCGTGTGCCGGACTGCGCCGCATACGCGCTGGCGCGAGGACCATGCGCTGGTCGATAAGCTGACGCACCTGGTGGAGTGGGCTTCTGCTGAGGGGACCAGCGGGCGAGAGTCGGTGGTGCTGGGTGGGTTTGATACGGCGTACCTGGAACTGCCGGAAGAGGTGCTGGTGACGGTGATGCGGGACCACCAGAACTACTTTGCGGTGGAGGACAAGGCCGGCAAGCTGGCTCCGTATTTTCTTGCAGTGTTGAACATGGAGGCAGAGGAGGCTGGGCTGGCGGTGATTCGGCATGGCAATGCGCGGGTGCTGCGGGCGCGGTTTAATGATGCACGGTTCTTCTGGGAGTTCGACCAGCGGGTGCCGCTGGTGGAGCGGGTAAAGCTGCTGGAGAGTGTGACGTTCCAGAAAGAGTTGGGGAGTTATGCGAAGAAGTCGGATCGCGTACGAAAGATTGCGGAAGCCTTAAGTGGACGCGCAATGGAGCGACGCCTGAATGTCGATGGCGCGGCGCTGGATACTGCGGCACGATTAGCGAAGACGGACTTGACCTCGGACTTAGTGAAAGAGTTTACGGAGCTGCAAGGTGTGGTCGGTGGTTTGTATGCGCGAGCACAGGGCTTTTCGGCAGCAGTCAGCGACGCGATCTACGATCATTACAAGCCGGAGTCGATGGAAGACTCGGTGCCGCGTACGATAGAGGGCGCATTGCTCTCGCTGGCGGACAAAGCGGATACGATTGCGGGGATGTTTGGGCTTGGACTAGAGCCTACTGGATCGAAGGACCCGTTCGCTCTGCGCAGAGCCGCAAATGGAATCGTAAAGACTCTTGCGGAGACCGCAATCGTTCTGCCATTAAGGTTGAGCGAAGTGTCCGAAATGGCTTCGTATGATCACGCTGTGCGTATCAAGGTACTGGGCTTCCTCACCGAGCGGCTGGAGTTCTATCTGCGCGAGGCGAAGGGCCTGGCGTATGACGTGGTGAAGGCGGTGCTGAGCGTGGGCGCGAATGATGTTCGCGACGCTGTGGCTCGTGCGGAGGCGGTAAGTGCAGTTCGTGGTGGTGAGGACTTTGCTGCGGTGAGTGCGGCGTTCAAGCGGATGAAGAATATTTTGACGCAGGCGGGCGAGAAGGGCTTTGCGTCGAGTGGCGTGGTGTCGGCTGCGTTGTTGACGGAGCCGACGGAGCAAGCGCTGGCGGAGAAGTCTGCGGAGTTGGCGGGTAAGGTGAAGGCGCTGCGAGCGGAGAAGAAGTATGAGGCTGCGCTGGAGGCGATCGCTACGCTGCGGCCGCAGGTGGATGCGTTCTTCGATGCGGTGATGGTGATGGCGCCGGATGTTGCGGTACGCGCGAATCGGCTGGCTCTGCTGGAGCGGGTGCTGGGAGACTTCTCCGGGATTGCGGACTTTGCGGAGATTGTTACGGCTGGGTAGGAGAGCATACCCCGGGGGCTAAAGCCCACTTCTGGGATTAGCCTTAGAGTCCCAAGGCTGAAGCCTTGGGTTACCTAGAAGCAAGTGCGGGTGCAACGGCGAGAGCAAAGACAAAAGCAGCGGCCCAGGGCTGAAGCCCGCTTTTATGGCAGCTTTATTCCTAGGGCTAAAGCCCTAGGAATCCACCTATTCGTGCTTTGCACGAAGTGTGACTAGGATTACAACGTGGCTGGAGGTGAGGGGCAGCAGCGGGAGCTCTGGTACGTTGGGTGTCGCGCTGGTGGAGGCCGATAGAGAACTCATTGAACACATAGAGGACGCTACGCAACGCGAGCCAATTTGTATGGTGAGTGGAACGGGCAACATTTCGGACTCATTGCAATCCTTTAGAGTTTTTATTCACAGTGGGTGGAGCGGAGTTTGTTTAGAGTGGAACTACTCGATGCAAATTTAAGGGGAACGACGATGCCTTTACCTACCGATGAGAAGTTGCTGGCTCTGAGTGAGGACCTGATTGCGCAGCTTCAGGCGATCTTTGGCGCGTATCCGGGCTTTCGTCCGGCGCATGCAAAGGGCGTGATGCTGACGGGGACGTTTACTCCGGCGGCGGGTGCTGCGGGGGTTACGAAGGCTCCGCATGTGTTGCGGGAGTCGACTCCGGTGACGGTGCGGTTCTCGGATTCGACTGGGCTGCCGTTGGTTCCGGACAATGATCCGAATGCGAATCCGCGTGGGATGGCGGTTCGGTTTCACCTGGCGGAGCGTAGCCATACGGACATTGTGAGCCACTCTACGGATGGTTTTCCGACGCGGACGGGTGGCGAGTTTCTGGAGTTCTTGCGGGCGCTGGCTTCGAGCGATCTGACGAATATTCCGGCTTCACCGTTTGGTGCGTTCCTGGGATCGCATCCGGCGGCGCTGGCGTTTGTTCAGACGCCGAAGCCTGCTCCGACCAGCTTTGGGCGGGAGTCGTACTTTGGCGTGACGGCGATGGAGTTTACGAACGCTGAGGGTGCGGTTCATTTTGGACGGTACAGGATTGTTCCGGAGGCCGGGAATGAGCATCTGGATGATGCCGCTACGGCGGCGAAGAGCGCGAGCTATCTGATGGACGAGATTGCCGAGCGGGTGGCGGCGGGGCCGGTTGCGTTCAAGCTGATGGTGCAGTTGGAGGGCGTCGGCGATGTGGTGGATGATGCGACGATCCACTGGCCGGAGAGCCGCGCGGTAGTTGAACTGGGGCGCATTGAGCTGACGGCGATGGTGCCGGAGAATGCAGAGGCGGAGCGGCACATTATCTTCGACCCGATTCCACGGGTGGAGGGGATCGCGCCTTCGGATGATCCGTTGCTGGAGCTGCGAGCGGCGATTTATTTGATCAGTGGGCGGCGGAGACGAGAGGCGAAGTAAAGAGGTCTACGTCATTTTATTGTTGCGATGTGATAGGGGTGGGGCGGAAGCGACATCTAGTCGTTTCGGCTTCGCCTACACTCCGGCCCGTTCGACTGCGCTCAGGGCAGGATGGTGTCGCTTTCGGCGAGGGTTCTATTGACACACGTAAACGTGTGTCCTTCCGAGGGGTTAGCGTTTGTGGCGTGTAAGCTTAGCGACGCGTGTCCCCAAAGATACGTTAGTTGACGCGTTGGAGGCGGGCGATTAGTTTTTCGGCGAGGGGTTCGCCGGACTCGGTCCAGAGGAGGCGGCTGGAGATGCCGCAGTGTTTTTCTACGGAGAGGGTGAAGGCGAGAAGTAGCTCGATGTTTTGTTGGATGCGCTTCTGGGCGAGGGCTCGGAGGTCTTCATC
>JANYER010000144.1 GCA_025359825.1 Granulicella sp. | reverse complement strand
CAGCACGCTGCCATCCAGGATCTTCACCGCCAGCTTGTCCTGCACCATGCGCTGGATCGCCCGCTTCAACGGCCGCGCTCCATACGCCCGGTCATACCCAGCCGTAAAGATTGCCTGCCGCGCTGCTTCCGTCAGCTCCAGTGTGATCTTGCGGTCTGCCAGCAGAGCCTGCAGGTCTTTCAACCGCAGGTCGACTATATGCGTCAGCTCCTTCTCGTCCAGCGGATGGAACACCACGATGTCATCCACCCGGTTCAGAAACTCTGGCCGAAACTGCTGCCGCAACGAGTCCATCACCCGGCTCTTCGCATCCTCAAAGCCTTCTTCACCCGAAGCCCACGCCGTCGTCAACGCCGAAGCACCCACGTTCGAAGTCATAATCAGCACCGTGTTCTTGAAGTCCACCGTGCGCCCCTTCGAGTCCGTCAGCCGCCCATCATCAAGCACCTGCAGCAGCACGTTGAACACGTCCGCATGCGCCTTCTCGATCTCGTCGAACAGCACGACTGCATACGGCCTCCGGCGCACCGCCTCGGTCAATTGGCCGCCCTCGTCATACCCCACATACCCAGGAGGCGCACCGATCAGCCGTGACACCGCATGCTTCTCCATGTACTCGCTCATATCGATCCGCACCATCGCCTGCTCATCATCGAACAGGAACTCCGCCAGCGCCCTGGCCGTCTCCGTCTTGCCCACGCCTGTAGGCCCCAGGAAGATGAAGCTCCCAATCGGCCGCTTCGGATCGCTCAAACCCGCCCGCGAACGACGAATCGCATTCGCCACCGCCGACAGTGCCTCGTCCTGCCCGACCACTCGCTCGCGCAGACGGTCCTCCATCTGCACCAGCTTCTGCATCTCGCCTTCCAGCATCTTGGACACAGGAATGCCGGTCCACTTCGACACAATCGCCGCAATGTCCTCCTCGTCCACCTCTTCCTTCAGCATCCGTGTAGGCCGTGTCCCTGTACCCGTCCCGGCTGCCTCACTCGCATCCGCCGCAACCGCAGCATCCTGCAGCTCCGTCATCTCGCGCAGCTCCGCCTCCAGTTTCGGAATCTCTCCATACTGCAGCTCCGCCGCACGTTGCAGATTGCCCTTGCGCGTCTCCTCTACGGATTGGAACCGCAGCCCTTCCAGCGTCTCCTTCAGCTCTGCAATTCGGCCAATCGCACCGCGCTCCGTCTGCCAACGCGCCCGCAGCGCAGACGACTTCTCCTGCACCTCAGCTAGCTCGCGTTCGACAACCTCCATGCGCTCCTTCGAGCCAACATCTGTCTCGCGCTTGAGGGCCGCTCTCTCAATCTCCAGCGAAGTAGCACGCCGCTCCAGGTCATCGATCTCCACCGGCACCGACCCGATCTGGATCGCTAGTGCTGCCGCCGCCTCATCCACCAAATCAATCGCCTTGTCCGGCAGAAAGCGGTCCGAGATATAGCGGTGCGACAAAGTCGCCGCCGCCACAATCGCCGAATCCTTAATCCGAACCTTGTGATGCCCCTCGTAGCGCTCCTTCAACCCACGCAGAATCGCCACCGTGTCCTCCACGTTCGGCTCACCCACATAGACGATCTGGAAGCGACGCTCCAGCGCCGTATCCTTCTCGATATATTTGCGGTACTCATTCAGCGTCGTCGCGCCAATTGCACGCAGTCCGCCGCGCGCCAGTGCCGGCTTCAGCATGTTGCTGGCATCCATCGCGCCTTCCGCCGCACCAGCGCCCACTAGAGTATGTAACTCATCGATGAACAAAATAATCTCGCCGTTCGAATCCTCAATCTCCTTCAGCACCGCCTTCAAACGTTCCTCAAATTCACCGCGAAATTTTGCCCCAGCGACCATCGACGCCAGGTCCAGTGCACACACACGCTTGTTCTTCAGAATCTCCGGCACATCGCCCATAAAGATCCGTCGCGCCAGGCCCTCAACAATGGCGGTCTTGCCGACACCCGGCTCACCAATCAGCACCGGATTGTTCTTCGTTCGCCGCGCCAACACCTGGATCACCCGGCGAATCTCCTCATCCCGCCCAATCACCGGGTCCAGCTTGCCGCGCCGCGCCAGCTCCGTCAGGTCCTTGGCATACTTCTCCATCGCCTGGAACTTGCCCTCAGGATTCTGGTCCGTCACCCGCTGCGAACCACGCACCGCCGTCAGCGCCTTCAAAATCGCGTCATGCGTCGCACCAAACGACTGCAACGCGGTCGCCACCGGCTCGTTTTTAGCCTTCGCCAGCGCAAGCAGCAGATGCTCCGTCGAGCAGTACTCGTCCTTGAAGTTCTCCGCCTCCTTGAACGCCTGCTCCAACACCTTCTGCATCGCCTGCCCCAACCCCGGCTGCGCCGCCGATCCCTGCACCTTCGGCATCTTCTCAATCGCCGAATTCACCCCACTCAGCAACTGCTCCACCGGAACCCCCACCTTCTCCAACACCGGCAGCACGACGCCTTCGCGGTCCTCCAGCAGCGCCGCCATCAAATGCAGCGGCAGTACCTCCGGATTGCCATTCTCTGCGGCATGACCCTGCGCAGACTGAATAGCCTCTTGCGACTTCACCGTCAACTTATCCCATTGAATCGCCATTGCAAATCCTCCTTAGACGGCAACCCATACAAAGCATGGAGCTTACATACCTAGCCTTCGTCTCGGCTACACCGTTGAGAACCCATGAACTGGATTACGACAGAGCAACCCTCGACTCGAGTATACATCCAAAGTCATATTATATGACACAAACTCACTCATATTGTCATGCGAGACTCTCTAACCCCATTGTGGGACTGCCATTACAACCCTTTTCCCCTAATCTGACTCTGCTGTAGATAGATTCCCAAAAGAGTACTCCCCAGCTCCCCATACGCCTTTTGCACCGCAGGAGTCCCGCTGTATGCCCCAATCTCGGCCTAAAACGATCAATAAACTAGCCCGCGCCTGCCAGATCGCCGCCCTCACCCTTCTGGCCACCGGACTGATGTTTCTCGTCGTCGGTTGCGGTGCCGTCCCCGGGCAGCTTAGCTCCACCCCCCAAACCGGCCAGCCCCTCGTCGGATACGTCCACGGAGGCTCCCAAAGCGTCGTCGGGGCCCGCCTTTATCTCTTCGCCGCCGGAACCTCGGGCTACGGCGGACCCAGCGTATCCCTGCTCAACCCCCGCGCCCCCGGCGTCGCCACCGACTCTATCGGCACCTACGTCACCACCGGCGTTAACGGCAACTTCAGCATCAGCAATGCCTACTCCTGCGTTCCCGGCCAGCAAGTCTACCTGTTCGCTCTGGGCGGCAATCCCGGCCTCGCCGCCGGAACCAACAATCCAGCCCTCGGCCTCATGGCCGCTCTCGGAATCTGCCCCGGCGAAGGAACCCTCGCCTACGCCGTCCCGGTCGTCAATATTAATGAGGTCTCCACCGTCGCCGCCGCCTACGCGCTGGCTGGATTCCTCACAGACCCAACCCACCTCAGCGCCCCTGCCACTCCGCTCGCCCAGCAGGGAATCAGCAACGCCTTCCTCACTATCTACAACCTGGTCGACATCCCCAGCGGCAAAGCGAAGAACACCTCCTACGTCGGCAACGGCGTCCCCCCCCAGGCCACCGTCAACACCCTCGCCAACATGCTCGCCTCCTGCGTCAACTCCAACGGCACGACCACCACCTGCAACACCCTGCTCTCCAACTCCAAGGACGCCAACGGCACCCTCCCCACCGACACCGCCACTGCGGCCATCAACATCGCGCACAACCCAGCCGCCAACGTGCCCGCCCTCTTCGCCCTCTCCGTCCCCGCGCCGCCCTTCCAGCCCAACCTCACCCTGGCGCCCAACGACTTTACCCTCGGCATCACCTTCTACTCCGACACCATGGCCGGCCCCTACTACCCCGCCATCGACGCCACCGGAAACCTCTGGGTTCCGGGCTACGCCAACAACTCCATCACCGAATTCAACACCCTCGGCATTCCCATCTCCGGTGCGGGCTTCTCCGCCGGCGGCATCAATCTGCCTTACGCCATCGCCATCGACGCCGCTCAGACCGCATGGGTCGCCAACTACGCCTACGGAACCACCGCCAGCATCTCCCACATCTCCGACTCCGGCTACGGACTCGCCGGCTTCCAATGCGGTACCAACTGCACCGCCGTCGCCATCGACGGTCTGCAGAACGTCTGGGCCGCCGGAGCCACTGGCACTGTCGCCGTCCATAACTCTACCTCCGCCCTCGGGCAGTTCGCCACCACCGGCTTCGCCCCCAGCCTCGCCATCGACTCGTTAGGCCGCGCCTGGACCCTCGGCCTCAACCGCACCCTCTACCGCCTCACCCTCCCCAACACCCTGACCTCCTTCCCCCAGACCGTCAGCAGCACCCTCCCCAACGACCTCAACCAGCTCGCCATCGACTCCAACA
This sequence comes from Granulicella sp., assembly GCA_025359825.1. GTDB lineage: Bacteria > Acidobacteriota > Terriglobia > Terriglobales > Acidobacteriaceae > Edaphobacter. The sequence continues at coordinate 4,258 of JANYER010000144.1, read as the reverse complement.
ACAACGTCTGGTTCACCTCCGGCAAGAACAACGCCCTCGGCCGCGTCGACCCCACCGGAGTCCTCGTGTCCCCCGCAGCCGGATACACCGGAGGCGGCCTCAGCTACCCCGCCCAGCTCGCCGTCGACGGCTCCAACCGAGTCTGGGTCGCCAACCGCGACGGCAACTCCATCTCCGCCTTCCGCAATGACGGCGCCGCCATCTCCCCGGCTACCGGTTACCGCCCCTCCGGCCAACTTGCCCCCGACCCCACCATCCCCCCGACCGCCGTAGGCGTCCGCACCCCCCACGGCCTCGCCATCGACGGCTCCGGAAACATTTGGATCACCAACTTCACCGCCAACTCCGTCACCGAGTTCGTAGGACTGGCCACCCCAGCCGTAACCCCTATCTCCGCCACCACCCATGGCCAACGCCCCTAGTGACGCCAGACCCACCCCTGACTACAAAACTTTTGCGTCGCCAGTGCTGCACAACACTGCAAATTTCTCCCGTCGACTGAAGGCCGAGCACTTTGTCGCCGTAGTGGAGGCACGCTACGAGGGGGCCGCGTGAAATGGGGTACCCAGAAAAGATGGAGCACCCGGATGTGTTGTTATCGACGACTAAAGCCGGTCCTTTCAAGTCGTCGGCATCTATGAATCACGCTCTAGTAAGCTTTATGCAATCTGTTGGTTGACTTTAGATTGGTTGGAGTGTGGATCGTGACGATGCGTGCTGGTTTGCGTTTTGGGTTGATGGTTGGGGCGCTTGGTATGGGTGCGGCGGGTATGGGTGCGGTGGCGCAGGTGGCGGCTTGTCATATGGCGGAAATGAGTAGTGAAGCTGTTGCGCCGGAGAAGCTGCCGGTGCCTGTGAAGATGACGGGGATTGGGAATGGGTATTTGGAGATCACGACCTCCAATGCTGAGGCGAAGATGTGGTTTGAGCAGGGGTTGAACCTGCTGCATGACTTTTGGGACTATGAGTCTTCGAAGGCGTTTGCGCAGAGTGTGAGGCTGGACCCGGAGTGTGCGATGTGCTGGTGGGGACTGGCGCAGGCGGAGTCGTTTCGCGGGGACAATCTGGAGTGGGCGCAGAGTGCGTTGAACAAGGCCGTTGCGCTGGCGAAGGACAAGAAGCACACTACCGAGGCGGAGCGGCTGTACATCAAGGCAGCGCAGGAGGCTGCGAAGGCGCAGGGTGCGCGTTCGGGTAAGGGGCCGAACACGGGTGGCAAGGCGGGGACGAAGGTGGTGGCGTACAAGGACTCCAAGGAGACGAAGGTGCTGCGGAAGCTGGTGCAGAAGTATCCGGAGGATGTGCAGGCGAAGATCCTTTTGGCGGAGTCGCTGATGGATGGCTTCGACAAGCAGCAGAAGCCGAAGGCGGGGACGGTGCAGGGGCAGGCGATTCTGGAGGCGCTGCTGGTGGCGCATCCGGAGGACACGGCAGCGAACCACTACTGGATCCATGCGATGGAGCCGAGCCTGAATCCAGAGCGTGCGCTGGTGAGTGCGCGGAAGCTGGGACCGCTGACGGCGGCTTCTGGCCACATGGTGCATATGCCGGGACACATCTTCTTCCGGGTGGGGGACTATGAGACGGCGCGGCTGTCGTTCGTGAACTCATTGAACGTGGATGAGACCTACATGAAGACCCAGGGTGTGACGGTGGAGGATGACTGGAACTACGTCCACAACATGATGTACCTGATTGCGGATCTGCTGGAGGCGGGACGGATTGCAGAGGCGAGCGAGGTGTCGCTGAAGCTGAATGCGGCGCATGGAAACCGTGGGACTTCGCTGTATCTGCGCAATGCGCGGGACCAGATAACGCGGCTGAATGAGGCTTTGCCGGTGGCTCTGCGGGCGGGCGAGTGGTCGCGCGCAGTGGGTATGCTGGAGGCGAGCAAGATTCCAGTGGAGTGGGTGAATCTGGTGGAGTTGAAGGATTCGCTGCTGGAGTACACGCGAGGGATGGCGGCGCTGGCGAGTGGAGATACTGCTGCTGCGGTGAAGTTCAGCGATGCGCTGGGTGCGCGGATGAAGGCTCCGCCGGCTGCGGCTGCTAAGGGCGCTCCTGCGAAGGGAACTCCAGCTCCTTCTGCGGCGATGCCTGTCGGGATGCCGGGGATGAAAAAGGCCGTCGACAAGGATGCTGCTGGTGGTGCGGTGCATGGGTATATGCATGTGGCGGCGCTGGAGCTGCGCGGTGCTGTCGAGATGGTGCAGGGTAAGGGTGCGGCTGCGGAGGCAACGCTGGTGAAGGCTGCGGAGGCGGAGCATGACCTGGGGTATCGGGAGCCGCCGCTGTATGTTCGTCCGGTATCGGAGACGCGTGGGGATTTGTTGATGCGGGCCGGTAAGTACAAAGAGGCCAAGGTGGCATATGAGACGGCGCTGGCGGAGCGGCCGAACTCTGGCTATCCGCTGTATGGGATTGCGCAAGCTGCTGCTGCGGCAGGAGATGTAGCCGGAGCGAAGGCGGCGTATGGGACGATGCTGAAGGCGTGGGCGAAGGCGGATTCGGATCTGCCGCAGGTGGTGGCAGCGAAGGCGTGGATGGTTGAACACGGAGGTGTTATGGCAGGAGAGTGATGTTTGGGTCTACTTTGCATCTAACAGGACCGGAGAGGTGAGGGCGATGCGAGACCAGATCAAAGACCGGGCGAAGCGAGTTGGGCTAAGTATGTTGACGACAGTCGTGGTATTGGTTGGCGCGAACGGTGCGGGGGCTCGTAGTGCTGATACTACGACGAATCCTTCCGCCAAGGAGCTGGTGCAGAAGATGTTGGCGGTGGAGGATGCGGAGGGTGCGCGCAAGGGTCGCTATACGTATCTGTCGCAGGAACGGTCGGAGCGGACAGGTGGTCGACTTTGGACGGAACGAATCGCGGAGACGAGTGCGGGGAAGCTGCGTCGTCTGATCGCCGAAGATGGGCAGCAACTTACGGGAGACCGGCTGGCGGCGGAGCATGCCCGACTAGCAGCAATTGCGGCGGACCCCGAGGGGTTTCGCAGGAAGTCTGAAGCGCTGAAGAACGATGAGAAACATGCGAAGGAGATGCTGGACCTGCTACCGCGCGCATTTGTGCTGGAAGGAATGCGGACGGAAGGGGAGTTTGTGAGGATCGACTTCCGGCCGGACACGGCTTATTCGCCGAAGTCGTTGGAGGAGCGGGTGCTGCATGGAATGGTGGGGACGATGCTGCTGGACACGAAGAGTCTGCGGCTGAAGAAGCTGGAGGGACGGCTGCCGACCGATATGAACATCGGCTTTGGACTGCTGGCGACGATCAAAGCAGGAAGCAATTTCTCGACGATGCGGGCGCCGGTGGCGGGGAACGAATGGAAGACGTCCATGCTGGATACAGACATTGTGGGGAAGGCAGCGTTCTTCAAAGCGATCGGCAAGAAGGAGCACGCGGAGCATAGCGAGTTTATGCAGATGCCAATGGACACTACGGTCGCGCAGGCCGTAGCTTTGTTACAGCGATAGGGTTGAGGGTGGGCATGGCGGAGTTTACGCAGCGGGAGTTGATGACAATTACTAAGGCGCTGGCCGATCCGCGGCGGTTTGAGATTCTGCAGAATATTGCAGGGAATAGTTGTATGGCCTGCTCGGACCTGCGGGTGCAGTTTCCGATTGCCGCGGCTACGCTGTCTCACCACCTGAAGGAGCTGGAGACGGCAGGTCTGATTGCGACGGAGCGGCGGGGGAAGTTTGTCGATGCCACGTTTCAGCCGAAGGCTTGGAAGCAGTATTTGAATGAGTTGAAACGGGTGATGGTGGCGGGTAAGTGTGGGGTTGAGTAGTGATTAGGCAAGGTAGAGCGTGACCGGCGGACTTTAATCTCCAGACCTTTGATTTATGTTCTGAATCTTTCTCTCACTGCGCCTCATCTTTTAGATGGTTATCGAAATGTCGAAAGATGTTACGACGTTCGAAACGCGAACTTTGAAAGAGGATGAGTATGAGCAAACTAACAGGTAAGGTTGCAGTGGTAACGGGCGCTTCAAAAGGTATTGGCGCTTCGATTGCGGAGCATCTCGCCGCTGAGGGTGCTTCCGTGGTTGTGAACTATGCGAGCAGCAAGGCCGGCGCCGATAAGGTTGTCGCAAACATTACGGCCAAGGGCGGCAAGGCGATTGCCGTGCAGGGCGATGTATCGAAGCAGGCTGACATCGACAAGTTGTTTGCCGAGACCAAGACTGCCTACGGCAAGGTCAATATCCTGGTGAACAATGCCGGTATCTATGACTTCCAGCCGTTGGAG
>JANYER010000138.1 GCA_025359825.1 Granulicella sp. | reverse complement strand
TTTTTTATGTGCCATCTCTATCCCCTCATGCGCGCCGGCCCCGCAGGCTCGTGCACGGTCTTGTTGCAGTGATTAGGCTTTGAAGCTCTTGCCGTTGACGGAGATCTCGCCGATCTTCACTTCTGTGAAGGCCTGGCGGTGTCCCTGCATGCGCTTGTACTGCTTTTTGCGCTTGAACTTGAAGACCAGGATCTTGTCGCCGCGGCCCTGGCCGAGAACGGTTCCGGTAACCCTGGCGCCTTCGAGCGACTCTTCAAACGTGCCGGCATCGCCACTGATGGCAAGGACGTCCGAGAACTCAACTGCACCCTCGGCATTGGCTGCGTTCGAACCGACGAGCTTCTCGATCTTCAACACGTCGCCCGGGGCAACGCGGTACTGCTTCCCGCCTGTGCGGATCACTGCGTACATTGTGTTTCCCTCATACGCGGTGACGGTTTGCCTGCGTGCGGCAAAGGCCGTTTCCCAGCGCGTACATCTCTTCTGGAGTGGTTCGGTGGCTGTGGAAAAGGAGCTTGCCGCCCAACCTTGTAAGTGTATCGCGGGACCGGGCGGAGGGCAAGGCGGACGCGGATTCGAGGGATAAGAACGGATAAGGCTTAGAGGGGAGTGCGGATTACATGCTTGGAGTTACATGGGGGGCGACCGTGTCAGGATGGGGATGGAGTTGCGGTGGGGTGCGGCCTTATCCCGCCTTGAACCCTCTTATCCGCGTTCGGGTTTTCTCTGCGGACTGGAAGAGGTAGGCGGCGAGGATGCAGATGAGGGGTTCGAGCGGGTGGCGGAAGCGGGCGTGGGCGGTGACGATGTAGTAAGGGACCGGCAGCAGGAGGAAGGCCCAGGCGAAGAGCATTGCGGCCGGCCGGCGTCGATGGAGCGCGAGGGCGAGGCCCAGGAGGCCGGCGAGCGAGACGAAGCTGAAGTTGAGGATGCGGAAGAACTCGACGTACCAGTGATCGCCGGAGGGGTGGGGAACGCTGACCCAGAAGAAATAGACGCGCTTGAGGGTGTTGCGGAGGAAGCGCGGTCGGTCGGCCGCGATGGCTGCGCCGGCGGCGGTGCCGCGCATCTTGACGTAGGCTACCTCGCCCATCCCGGCATAGAGGCGGAGCTGCGGCGGGGACTGGAAGGGGTGGTTGTACTCCATCAACAGGCCCTCAGCGTCGGGGCCGTTGCCCATGTACATCTCGGCGCCTAGGTTGCCGCGCATGGGGATGAAGGCGTGGAATGCGAGCCAGTTGCGGGCGGTCCAGGGGGCGATCGTCGCGAGGAAGAGCAGGCCCGCGAGGGCTGCGCCCGTGAGCGCGCGGGGGGTGCGGGAGCCGAGCAGAATCCAGAGGGCGCAGATGGGAAGGAAGAGGAGCAGGGTGGAGTTCGAGAGCGCGATGAGGCCCCAGGCAAGGCCGAAGTATGCCCAACGGGAGAGGATGTTTCTGTCGGGGTCGGCGCGCATTCTGAGGGCGAGGACGAAGACCCAGGTGAAGATGGCAGTGGTGAGGGTCATCTCCCAGACCCAGCGGACGGCGTACTGCATGGCTGCGGGGTAGAGGGCCCAGAGCCAGCCGGACCAGAGGGCGACTCGGCGGTTGGCGAAGCGGAAGCCCAGCTCCCATACGGCCATGGCGGTAGCGGCACTGAGGACGCAGTTGATGGCGAGCAGGACCCAGGCGGAGGCTCGGGTGTAGACGCCGAAGAGCCTGAAGACGGCGGCCATGATCAGCGGGTAGGCGGGGGGGACCCAGGCGGTGGGGCCGGTGTGGGGGATGGCGAGGTTGGCGAAGGGGTCGGAGTAGCCGTGGCCGGTGACGAGCGCGCGGGCGATGCGGCCCATCTCCCAGCCGTACTCGAAGTGATCGTTCGAGAGGCGTATGCGGTAGGTGTGGGCGAGGGTCATGTAGAGCAGGCGCAGGGCCAGGGCTACCCAGAAGACGCGCCAGGGGGCGGTGGGGTCGTCGGGGTTTGGTTGCGGATTGAAGAAGGACTTGAGGCGGCGGAGCATCTGGGTCGATTGTAGTCAGGGTCTCGGGCGGTGTTGTGGAGAGCGAAAGCAGCTTCCTCCGCTTCGCTGCGGA
>JANYER010000125.1 GCA_025359825.1 Granulicella sp. | reverse complement strand
GCCCTTGTCGAGGACGATCTGGAGGGCGCCGGTCCAGATGACGAGGGCGGCGAAGCCGTAGCGGTCGAAGGCGGGAACCTTGGCCTTGGAGATGTACGGCGGATCGACGATGAAGCGGTTGATCATGTACAGGGCAAGGATGCCGATAGGGATGTTGATGTAGAAGGCGTAGCGCCAGGAGTAGGTGTCGGTAAGCCAGCCGCCGAGGGTGGGGCCGAGGACAGGTGCGACGACGACTCCAAAGGCGAAGACGGCCATGGCGGCACCGCGTTTGGCGGGCGGGAAGGACTCCAGGAGGATGGCCTGGGAGAGGGGTTGGAGGGCGCCGCCGCCTGCTCCCTGGACGACGCGTGCGACTAGCATAAAGGCCAGAGTGGGAGCTGCTCCGCAGGCGAAGCTGGCGACGGTGAAGATGGCGACGCAGGACATGAGGAAGCGCTTGCGTCCGAAGCGGAGGGAGCACCAGTTACTGGCGGGCAGGACGATGGCGTTGGCAACGAGGTAGCTGGTGAGCACCCAGGTGGCTTCGTCGTTGGAGGCCGAGAGGGAGCCGGCGATGTAGGGAAGGGCGACGGAGGCGATGGCTGTGTCGAGCACCTCCATAAACGTCGCGAGCATGACGGCTGCGGCGATGAGCCAGGGATTGACGCCAGCTGTGACTTGCGCGGATTGGTCGGGCTGCGCAAGGGCTGCGGTTGCCATAAAGGGGAGGAACTCTTTCTGGTGTTCGGTTGCTATGGAGGCTGCGGAGAGTCGCGCCTGCCTTTGTTAGAGGCGGTGGGGAGAGTTTTGGATGCAATGGGACGCGGGCTTCTGGCTGTGGATAGGGGATTAAAAGCAAAAAGAGGCGGCCTGCCGGGGAGGGCCAGACCGCTGCGGAGTGTTGCCAAACGTGTGCCGATGTCGGCGATGCCAGTCTTACTGGCGGGTGAGGGTTCCGTGGCCGGAGTCTCCGTTACAGTAGCCGCCGGTGATGTGGTAGCTGTTCAAGGTGAGCGAGGAGGCATCGGGCGTGAAGGTGGCATCGACGACTACGGTGATGAGGGTGCCGTTGGGGCTTTCCGTATAGGTGGCGGTGAGTCCGGAGCCGGTGACGGCTGAGTCGGAGACCGCGGGTGGGACTGGCAGGCAGGGCTGCATCGAGCCGAAGGTGGAGTTGCCCTGCAGGTGATAGGTGCCGTTGGTGTCGGGCTGGGTGGTCTGGGTGAAGACGGTAGAGACGTAGAGAGAGGTGCCGGCATCGGAGAAGATCGTTCCGGCGTAGGTGCCGGAGACGGGGGTGTATAGGTTGCCGGAGCTGGAGGTGGTGTTGAGAGCGCAGACGCCGTTGCTCACCGCGTAGGCGGCGTTGGTGAGGGTGTTCTGCGTGGTGGAGAGCTTGCCGGTGAGGGTGAGGGAGCCGCCGGAGAAGCCGTTGGAGGCGAGAGTGATATTGCCGTCGGCATCGATAGGGCCGGAGACCGGGAAGGAGGTCTTGTAGGAGACGCAGTCGTAGGGGGAGGCCTGGGGGTGCAGCATTCCGCTGACCTGGGGGCCGTCGACGGTGAGGTTTCCGGCGAGTGCAGGCAGAAGGGACGTCTTGGCGGAGGAGGTGAACTGCCAGTTTCCGGAGGCTTGCGCGTACGAGATAACGTGGGGAGCGGACGCGGCAGAGGCGGCTACGGAGCAGCCGGAGAGGAGTCCGGCGAGAAGGCCGGCGACGCCGAGGGAGGCTACTTTGATGAGGCCGCGAGCTGCCTTGCGGGCGATGCTGGGGCGTTTCTTAGGGATATTGGGTTTGGCGGCCATGGGAGCTCCCGGGCGATTACGAGTCTGCCGGAAGGGTAAGGGAGGGGAGTGGGGTTGGAAATGGTGCTTTTGGGGGAGTTAGGGAGGAATCTCGTTGTGTGCTTCGTGCATCAGATATGTTGACAGTAAGTCACTCACATGTGAAAATGGAAACTGTCAATACGACGCAATAAAAGTGGTTAAGAGGTACAGAGTTTAGATTTTTGCGGGCTGATGCCCGGAATGGGGACTGACGATATGGGCAAGATTATTGGAATTGACCTGGGTACGACGAATAGCTGCGTTGCCGTGATGGAAGGTGGCGAGGCAAAGGTGATCGCGAACGAAGAGGGTGGTCGTACTACGCCGTCGATCGTGGCGTTTACGAAGAGTGGCGAGCGTCTAGTTGGCCAGGTGGCTAAGCGTCAGGCGATTACGAACCCTGAGAACACTGTGTTCTCGGTGAAGCGCTTTATGGGCCGCCGGATGAACGAAGTCGGCGACGAGATGAAGATGGTTCCGTACAAGGTTGTTGCCAAGGGCGACAACATCGTCATCAACGCGCAGGGCAAGGACTTTACCCCGCCTGAGGTTTCGGCGATGATTCTGCAGAAGCTGAAGAAGGCTGCTGAGGATTATCTTGGCACTTCGGTGACCGAGGCGGTCATTACGGTTCCGGCGTACTTCAACGACGCGCAGCGGCAGGCGACCAAAGACGCCGGCAAGATTGCGGGTCTGGATGTGAAGCGCATCGTGAACGAGCCGACGGCTGCTGCTCTTGCCTATGGCCTGGATAAGAAGAAGGACGAGACCATTGCCGTGTATGACTTCGGCGGCGGTACGTTCGATATTTCGATCCTGGAAGTGGGCGAAGGCGTGATCGAAGTGAAGTCGACCAATGGCGATACGCACCTGGGCGGCGATAACCTCGACCAGCGCATTGTGGAGTGGTTGATCTCGGAGTTCAAGGGTGAGACGGGTCTTGACCTGCACTCGAAGGGCAATGAGATGGCGCTGCAGCGTCTGAAGGATGCTGCTGAAAAGGCGAAGATCGAGCTGTCGACGGCGCAGGAGTCGGAGATCAATCTGCCCTTTATCACCGCCGATGCGAGCGGACCGAAGCACCTGGTTCGCAACCTGACGCGTGCCAAGCTGGAGTCGTTGGTGGATGACCTGTTGCAGCGGTCGATTGGGCCGAGCAAGCAGGCGTTGAAGGATGCCGGTATCGACGCGAGCAAGATCGATGAGGTTGTGCTGGTTGGCGGTCAGACGCGTATGCCGAAGATTCAGCAGATGGTGAAGGAGTTGTTCGGTAAGGAGCCTAACAAGGGCGTCAATCCGGACGAGGTCGTTGCCATTGGAGCTGCGGTCCAGGCTGGTGTTCTTGCCGGTGAGGTGAAGGACCTGCTGCTGCTCGACGTGACTCCGCTGACGTTGTCGATTGAGAC
>JANYER010000270.1 GCA_025359825.1 Granulicella sp. | reverse complement strand
AAGCCGGTGAACAAAGATGAATAACCTACACCGAGATTGTCAGTCTGACTCCTGAACTGGGTGTAGGACTGTGTGTCTGTTCCGGCTTTTGCATTTAAATAATTCGTTAGAGCCAAAGTAGTGACTGACTTTACGCCTCCCTGCCCGTCGGACACGTTTACGGTCGTATTGCTGAACGTGTATTCGTTGTAGCTTAGTGCTCGTTGGCGATTTTCTATTTTGGACACGTTGAAGCCGACCTTCATAGTATGGCCGCCTCGGACGTAGCTGAAATTTTCGTTGCCGCTAGGAACCTTGTCGTTGTATTGGTCGCCTCCATTGCTGGAGGCCCCGAGGTTCGCAGTGCTCGCAATGATGATAGCTGGGCCCGACGCTCTGCCAGCCGGCGCAAAATGGCTGTTGTTGCGGAACGGCCAAGAGAACCGGAGTTCATTGACTGCATGGTCACTGACCGTGGTAATCAACTGAGTACCAATCACATGCGCACGATCCAGAAAGTCGACACCGGCGCTGCTGATATTTAATCCGCCCACTTGCGTGTTGTAGGGGAAGTCGTTTTTGAAGTAGTTATAGCGAACGAATAGCGAGTTTTTCTTATTAATGTTCCAGTCACCACGGCCTAATACAAAGGTGCCATGCAGCAGACCAGGAGCGGCAGCTACTTGGTCAGCAGTCAAGCCCAATGCGGCAATGTTTGCAGGGGTGATGGTGACGGCGCCCGGCGAACCGCGCGTCACCTTCTCGTACGAACCGAAGAAGAAAAGCTTATCTTTGATGATGCGGCCGCCGACGTTCGCTGCATAGTCTTCCAGCTCGATGTTGGTTTTCGCCAGCGCCTTGTTGGCGAAGTAGGGGTAGGCGGTCGCGTCCTGCCAGCGCTGGATGTACTGGAACTTTCCATGCAGGCTGTTGGTGCCGTTGTTGGAGATGACGTTGAAGACGTTGCCGGAGGTCCAACCGAACTCAGGTGCGAAGCTGTTCGAGACTGTCTGTACTTCCTTAACGAAGATCTCGCCGACGGGGAAGAGGCGCAGACCGATACGGTCGCTCTCTGTGTTCACCATGCCGTCCATCTGGTAGTTGATGCGGTCCAGCAGGCCGTTGGTGTTGATGGTACGCGGGATACCGAGCTCAGGATTCGGGTGACCGCTGACGCCAGGCTGAAAGAGGATGAAGTTGTATGGGTTGCGTGAGGTCAGCGGCAGGTTCTGAACTTCGCGTGCATCCAGAGTCCGCTGCAGGTTGAGGGTGGAGGGGTCGATGCCGCCGCTCTCCGCTGTCACTTCTACGCTGGTCGTGGTACCGCCGACCGTCAGGACGGGATCCAGCGTCAGTTCTTTACCAGCGTTGAGGACGATCGACTGGTAGTCCACCGACGAGAAGCCAGTCTTCGAGACCGAAATCTTGTACGTGCCCAACGGGAGGTTCAGCAACACGAACAGACCTTCGCCATCCGTCTGTACCGTCTTGGTGTAACCGACATCCGTGTTGGTGACGAGCACCGTCGCGGCAGGGATGGAAGCGCCCGTCGCGTCTGCGGCCCGGCCGCGGATGGTTCCATTGATGGACTGAGACTGACCATAAGCAGAGACGTTGACGCCTGCCACCAAGGTTGCGCCAAGCAGTACGGAGAGAGCGGAAGTACGAAGAAGTGAGAGCACGGTTACGGCCTCCTGAGAGAAAATTGCACCAACGGGTGATTCTTAGAAATTCATCAAAATCGTGCCACTTACTAAAAGTGGCTTATTAAGTCCGGAGTGGAACTCAGCGTATGACTTCGTTAATGGGAAGTCAATAGAAAAAGAAAATTCAGGTGCTGCCCGTTCAACCCACATCCATGAGCATGTAGCGGATGTGTGGCAAACAAAGGAACGTTGCCGGCCAAGAATTTGTTCCCTCATCAAGTATCTGCTCTGCTTTAATCAAGTATCTGCTCTTCGACCGCCGACAGACTCACCGACACCGCGCCATGCAGTTGCGCCTGCGTGCCGAGCCCGCTTGAACGCAACGTCGGCTGGGCAAACTCATGTCGTTGCAATAACTTATCAGTGGCCCGACAAAGCTCAGGATGAGACCCCACGCCGCCGCCCAGAACAACCACCTCCGGGTTCAGTAGAAGAGAGATGTCCGCGATGGCGTCAGCAAGTATTCCAGAGGTGTAGCGTACCGCCTCGCCTGCGACGCGGTCGCCCTCTGCAGCCAGGTCAAAGATCTGCGAAGCCTTCATCGCCATCAGCTCTTTTGTACGCGTTGCACTCACCGTCGGAGCAGACGTGGAGCGCTGCAGCAGCCGCTGCCACTCCTCTTCGATACCGCCGCCGCCGATCATCTGTTCCAACTGCCCCAGCTCGCGGACCCTCATGGCGGTACGCTTCTTCCCGCTCACGCCGAAGTAGCCAATCTCCCCTGCGCTCCAGTGCGCGCCGCGCAGCAGACGCCCATGGATAAAGATCCCCGCGCCTACACCGGTACCCAGTGCGATAAAGATAAAGTTGTCCACCCCACGCGCCGCACCGCGCCAGAACTCGCCCACTGCCGCAAGGTTGGTGTCGTTATCCACTAGGCAAGGAATGCCTGCTTCCCGCTCCATCAGATCGCGCAGAGGCACATTATTCCAGTTATCCAGATTTGGTGCCGAGAGCACCACGCCGGTATCAACATTCGTAATGCCGGGTGCCCCCACCGTCATATGCAGCACTTTTCGCAGCGGAGTACCGCTTTGACGGCACATCGCCTTCAGCCCTTCTACGACGAGACTACAAACTCCCTCCGGAGTCTTTTGATCTTTGCCCAGCATCACCGAAGACTGCGTAATTACATTGCCGCCCAGATCCGCCAGCATCATGCGGACGCGGGTACCGCCAATGTCCGCTGCTGCAACGTAGCCGTGGCGTGCGTTGAAGCGCAGCAACCCCGGGGGCCGTCCGCCGCTGGATTCGCCATCGCCCATCTGCTCCACCAGGCCCAGGCCTTCCAAGTGTGCGATGCCGCTCGAGACCGTCGGTGCGCTCAATCCGGAGTACCGCACCAAGTCGGCCTTGGAGCAAGGATTATGTTCCTGCAATAACTGCAGCAGCCCGCGCGCGTTCGTCTGCCGCAGCTGCGAAGGCCGTGAAGGAATCGTCCGCGAAGGAAAGTTGGACGCCAGGGTCGATGAAAATGAAAATGTCTTGGCCATGCGGGCTGCACGCTGCTCCTCTGCAGTCGGGTTCCGTGCTCCATAGTACCCTAAGTATCGCAGGAACCTTTACAAAGATTGAGGCGCATGGTATCCATTAGCACAGTTTCCTGCACACCCGCATACTTGTTCTATCAAAATTAGGAGTTTCACGATGCGATTGGATAAAGCTCTTCGCCCTGCCCTCTGCCTGACTCTTACTGCCTCGCTTCTCGGCAACCCCATTGCATTACAGGCCCAGGCACCGGTGGCGTATCCCTCGACCTTTGCCGCTCCGCACGCAGTCGATCGTGGTTCCGCTGCTGTTTGGCAGAGCCTGCAGCGCCTGCACAATCGTGGAAGCCTTATCCTGATCGTCGCTCACCCGGATGACGAAGACTCCGGCATGTTGGCCTATGAGTCCCGTGACCAGGGCGTCGATACGACTCTGCTCACCCTCAACCGCGGAGAAGGCGGACAGAACGTTATGTCTGCGGACTACTGGGACCAGCTCGGCCTCCTTCGCACCCAGGAGCTGCTCGCCGCGGGCAACGCCTTCGGCATCCACCAGACGTTTACCCGCGTCGCCGACTACGGCTTCTCCAAGACCCTCGATGAGGCTTTAAAGAACTGGGGCCACGAGCGCGTGCTTGGCGACGTCGTCCGCCAGGTTCGCATGACGCGCCCTCTTGTCGTTAGTTCAGTCTTCGCCGGCAACGTCTCCGACGGTCACGGCCACCATCAGACAGCAGGCGTCATGGCGCAGGAGGTCTTCAACGCCGCTGCCGACCCCAAGATGTTCCCTGACCAGATCAAGGCCGGCCTGCTTCCATGGGCTCCCCTGAAGGTCTACGCTCGCGTACCCTTCGCCCGGGTCACGGAAAAAGGTATCTACGACTACGCCACCGGCCACTGGGAAACCCCAGTCCGCTTCAAGAACTACACCAATAACACCTGGATCGAGGGCGTTCCTTCCGCCACGGTCAATATCCCCGAGGGCAAGTACAATCCGCTCATCGGCCGCTCCTACCTCACCCTTGCGCGTGAAGGTCTGGCTGAGCAGAAGTCGCAGAACGGCGGCATCAGCATCCCCGCTCCTCGCCCCTTCGCCTCGCCGTACCATCTCTATGCCTCGCGCGTCAGCACTACGCTGCCCGCACATGAAGAGTCCTTCTTCGATGGGATCGACACCTCGTTACCCGCCATCGCCGACTACGCTCCCAAGGCCCAACAGGCTGCATGGCGCACCCGTCTCGCACAGCTCAACACCACCGTCGAGAGGGCTACCGCAGCCTTCAACGCCACCAAGCCTGATGCCATCGCCCCCATGCTCGCCGAGGGCCTCACCCAAACCAACTCCCTGCTCAAGGACATCGCTGCCAGCGCCCTGCCCGTAGAGGCCAAGTACAACATGAGCCACGAGCTGCTCATCAAGCAGCAGCAGTTCAATGATGCCCTCGGCCAGTCCCTTGGCATCAGCCTGCTGGCGACTGTCTCCGCTCCTGGCGGTGGCCGTGGCGGTCTCTTCGGTGATACCTCTGCGCAGCCCGGCTCGCAGACCGTCATCCCGGGCCAGAAGTTCTCCGTCAACCTCCACATGGCCGCTCAGGGCGCACAGCCGATCGACATCACCTCCACCGAGCTCGTCTCCCACGCCGGCGAAGGCTGGACGTTCACCCCGGTCGCAGCAGCAGCCGGTACGCTGGCAGCAGGTGATGCCAAGGACCAGATGATCTCGGTCACCGTTCCTGCAACGGCAGCGATCACCCGGCCTTACTTCTCCCGCCCCAATCTGGAGCAGTCCTACTACAACCTCGACGATCCGCAGTACCTCGGCCTGCCCACCTCGCTCTATCCTCTCTCCGCAGAGCTGCACTACACCTATAAGGGTGTGGCCGCGAAGATGGAGGGCGTTGTTCAGACTATCCATCGTTACGTTGGCCCGGGCCCGCTGCCGGAACCGCTGCTCGTAGCCCCTGCCATCTCCGTCACCGTCGCGCCCCACGCCGGCATCGTGCCGGTTACCAACACCTCGCTACATCTGCAGGTCACGGTCCACAGCAGCGTCAAAGGCCCAGCCAAGGGAGCCGTGCACCTCGACCTGCCTAAGGGCTGGACGTCCAAGCCTGAGTCCGCACCCTTCAGCGTTACCAGTGACGGCGATGAAGCGGCCATCAGCTTCGATGTCATGCCCATGTCGGTCAAGACCCAGCCCTACACCATCACTGCAGTCGCAGATTACGCGGGCCAGCAGTTCAAGCAGGGTTTCGTCACCACCGGCTACCCCGGCATCCGTCCCTATCCTTCCTATCGCGAGTCCAACTACCGCACCACCGGTGTTGACCTCAAGATCGCTCCTGGCCTCAAAGTCGCCTATGTGAACGGAACCGGTGATGAAGTCGCCAGCTCCCTGCAGGACATGGGCATCAACGTCACCTTCCTCTCCCCGCAGGACATCAGCACCGGCGATCTCTCCGTCTACGATGCCATCATCCTCGGCATCCGCACCTACACCGCTCGTCCTGAGCTGAAGACCTCCAACAACCGCCTGCTCGATTACGTCAAAAACGGTGGCACCATGATCGTCCAGTACCAGGCACCCGAGTACGACCACAACTACGGTCCGTACCCACTGTCTGTCTCCAACGATCCGGAGAAGGTCGTCGAAGAGGACAACAAGGTCACCCTGGTTGCCAACGATCCCGTTCTGAGCTGGCCCAACAAGATCACCACCGCAGACTTCGATGGCTGGGTAGAGGAGCGCGGTCACGGCTTCGCCCGCACCTGGGATCCCAAGTACGTCTCCCCCACGGAGATGCACGACGTGGACCAGGATCCGCAGAAGGGCGGACTGCTCTACGCTTCCTACGGCAAAGGCACCTACGTGTACCTCTCCTTTGCCTTCTTCCGCGAGATGCCCGACGGAGTCCCCGGTTCGTTCCGCATCATGGCTAACCTGCTCAGCATTGGAAAGAACCCCGAGCTGAAGAAGTAAACCCGAAGTAAAAAGACGAAGTATCCAATAGGCAGTACAAAACAAAACGCCGGGGCGGAACGGACTATCGCGAAAGCGCCGTTTCGTTCCGGCGTACCATCTTAAGAGAAGTGAGACTGTGAACCCCGTATGACCCAAACTGAGACCCAAGCCCGCACCTTCCCTCACGCGATGCTCCGCGAGATCTACGAGCAGCCCTCGGCCCTGGCTGAAACACTGGCAGCCTTCACCGACGCCTCCGGCCTTCGCGACGACGCCTTCCTCGCCGCCCGCCACTCCCTCGCCGGACAGCACTCGCTGCTTATCGCCGCCAGCGGCTCCAGCCGCCACGCCGGCATCGTCGGCAAGTTCCTCTTCGAAGAGCTCGCCAACCTCCCCACCGACGTCGAGTACGCCAGCGAGTACATCTACCGTACGACGCACACACCCTCGGCACGCTGCGTGCTGGTCATCTCCCAATCGGGCGAGACAGCCGACACCCTCGAAGCACTGCGCGAAGCCCGTCTGCGCGACGCCGCCACTATCGCGATCACCAACCACGCCACCTCCACCATGGCGAAGCTGGCGGATTGCTCCCTCACCACCCGCGCGGGTATCGAGAAGGCCGTCCCGGCTACGAAATCTTTCACTACGCAGTTGCTGGTACTGCACCTGCTGGCGCTCTTCGCCGCTCGCGCCCGCGGCCGTCTCACCAACGCCGCCGTCAACTGCCGCCTCGAGCATCTCCACACCCTGCCCGAACAGGTCACCAAGTGGCTACCCATCTGGGAGAGCGAGGTTGACCGCATCAGCGCGGCCCTACAGGATGCCGAAAGCTTTCTCTACCTCGGTCGCAGCATCCATTTCCCCATCGCGAACGAGGGCGCACTCAAGCTTAAAGAGTCGGCGTACGTGCAGGCTGAGGCCTACCCCTCCGGCGAGCTTAAGCACGGCCCTGCCGCCCTCCTCAGCCAGAATGTCCCGCTCATCGCCCTCGCCACCCGCGACCCCCAGTCGCCCGACTCTCTCTTCCGCTACGAGAAGACTGTCAACCTGCTCCGCGATATGAAGGCCCAGGGCGCGGAGATCCTCGCCATCGCCACCGAAGGCGACACCGTCGTCCCTACCCTGGCACGCAACACTCTTTTCATCCCCGCCTGCCCAGAGCACATCGCCCCCATCTTCGAAGTGATGCCGCTGCAACTGCTCGCCTATTTCACCGCCAACCGCCGCGGCATCGACGTAGACAGCCCCCGCAATCTGGTCAAAGCAGTCACCATTGAATAACTAACCCAAACCGGGCACCAGACCCGGGTGCCCCACAATCACCGAGCCGAAGGCAAGGTTATCGTAGGGTCAAGCACTCCACCCTGAACTTCCGAAAAAAGGGCTGACCGGATCACTCCAGTCAGCCCTTTGCCTTACTAGCACCTGCAAATCGACTAAGCCTTGTACCCCAACCCAGCGATCACGCCACGCATGTACGCGTAGCTCTTGATCACACCCGGCATTGGGTTCTCACCGTTGATCTCATACTCCAGATCCACGTAGCCCTTGTACTTCACCGCCAGGAGCGCTTCAAAGATTTGCTTGAACGGCAGAATCCCGTCGCCGACATCCACCTGGCTGTCGCGACTCTGGTAGTTCCCAAGGTCTTTGGCGTGCATCCCGTGGAGACGCGGCCCGACTGCCTTGATCGCATCGACCGGGCTGACTCCGGCCCGCGCACAGTGGCCGATATCGATACAGCAGCCCATGCGAATGTCCATGTTCTTCACGACCTTGAGCACATCGAGCGGCGAGTGCCACATCTTGTCTTCGGGGCCGTGGTTGTGGAGCGCGAACTTGATGTCGTACTCCTTCACGAACTTCTCGATCCGCTGCAGAATCGCAGGAGTACCGCCGCCCGCTACGACCATTGGTGCGCCGGCGCGCTTGAGGTACTCAAACTTCGCGCGGATGTCGCCATCATCATCCTTATCGAAGGTGACCGTACCTGCGCCTGTGATAGCAATTCCCGCAGCCTTGTACGCCGCGACAGCCTCGGACTCAGGTCCCTCCGTGAATGGCAGGTGGTCCTTCACGTCCTTACAGTTCACCGTAGTCAGCTTCAGGGTCTTGATGTTCTCAATCACCTTATCGCGGGTAAAGTTCCGAAACGTGTAGCTGGCCAGTCCCAGCTTGAACGGTGCAGGAGCAACCGGACCGGGCTCAGCGATAGAGGCTGCAAAGCCGACAACAGGCATCGAAGCAGCGGCCCCAAGCATCGCTCCGGAGCATACAAAGTCACGTCGTGTAAAAGAATTTTTCATGCGCAGAATGCTACGCGAACCGATATACATCCCGCAACCACCTCCAACCCAACGCTCAAAATAGAAATCATCACACCAGCTACTCCATCCTCGTGTACAGTTTTCGTGGCTATTAATGACACGGCCCGTGCGTCTCGAACCCAGCGCCCAAGCCTCAGGAGATCCAAACCCATGTCTCACCCCGCTCTCTCCCGCCGCAGCTTCGTCGCCGGTCTCGGTGCAGCCGCCACCGCAGCCAGCCTTCGCAGCGCCTTCGCCTTCAGCACCGCCTCCAAATTCCATCTCGCCATCATCTCCGACGAGATCTCCCCCGACCTCGACCACGCCTGCACCGTCGCCTCGCAGGAGTTCGGCCTCTCCTTTGTGGAGCTTCGCGCCTTCTGGGGCAAGAACCTCACCGACATGGGCGACGACGATCTCGCCCGCGCTGAGGTGGTACTGGCAAAGTACAAGCTCAGCGTCACCGACATCGCCAGCCCCCTCTTCAAGGTCGACTTCCCCGGCGCACCCAAGTCCAAGGAGCGCACCAGGGAGGGCAATTTTGGTGCTGCCGAGAAAGCCGCGCCCGACGCTGACACCGTCTTCAAGCAGCAGGACGCGATGCTTGAAAAGTGCATCGCCCTCGCCAAACGCTTCAAGACCGACAAGATTCGCTGCTTCGACTTCTGGCGGCTCGATGACCAGGCCCCCTACCGCGCCGCCATCAACGAGAAGCTCCAGGCGGCCGCAGAGGTATGCGGGAAGAATAATCTCCGCCTCGTGCTCGAGAATGAGTACGCCTGCAACACTGCCACCGGCCGCGAGTCCGGCGCGACCCTTGGCGCAGTCAAGTCCCGCTCGCTGATGCTGAACTGGGACCCGGGCAATGCCGTCGCCCGCGGCGAGACCGACGCCTTTCCGGGCGGCTGGAACGCCATTCCCAAAGACCGCATCGGCCACTGCCACTGTAAGGACGCAGCGCGCACTACAACTCCTGCAGGCTTCGAGTGGCGCCCCGTCGGCGGCGGCATCATTGACTGGACCGCACAGTTCAAGGCCTTCAACCAGATCGGCTACAGCCAGGCCGTAAGCCTGGAAACTCACTGGCACGGCGGCGGTACACCGGAGCAATCCTCCCGCACCAGCATGGCCGGGCTCAAGAAGGCCCTCGCCGCAGCAGAGGCTTGATTCGTAGCAACTGCATTCTTAGTAACTGCGGCGTAGCGGTCCTTGCACCAGCAAGCCTCTAGAATGAAGCTATGCTTGATGTTTTGTCTCCACTGAGTCTGCTGCAGCAGCGCCTTGCCTCGGGTGAGACCACACCGCAGCAGGTTGCGTCGGCCTCGCTCGCCTGCTCAAATACAAACGCCGGCAGAAACGTCTATCTCAGCCAGAGTGCCAGTGCGGTGCAAGAGCAGGCAGAGGTGCTCACGGGTTCGCTCGCAAGGCCAGCGCTGTACGGCGTTCCCATCTCCATCAAGGATTGCTTCGACGTCCGTGGTGCCGTGACGACGTGCGGGTCGGCGTTCTACGCAGCGAAGAATGCGCCTGCGACCGACGATTCGTGGATCGCTGCCCGTTTGCGGCAAGCTAGGGCAGTGATCCCGGGTAAAACGCATATGCATCCGCTGGCTTACGGGATTACCGGCCAGAACGCCGAATTTGGCGACTGCCTGCAGCCCAGAGACAGCGCGCTGCTTACGGGCGGCTCGTCAAGCGGAGCAGCCGCGAGTGTGCAGGAGGGATCTGCGCTGGCTGCGATCGGCACCGATACCGGTGGCTCCATTCGCGTACCCGCGGCGCTGTGCGGTGTGGCTGGATACCGTGCCTCCATCGACCTTGCGACACGAATCAGACAGGACATCTGGCGCGGCAGTGTGCATCTGGCACCGTCGTTCGATACGTTAGGGTTTCTCTTTCGAGATCTGCGCGATGGGCCGCGGCTTGCAGCAGCCATCTTCGGTTTGGAGCCAGCACTTGAACCAAGGGGGAATCCCCGCGTAGCGATTGTTGGGGAAGAGTTTTTGGGCGATTGTGAGCCTGAGGTGCTGGAGGCGTACCGGCTGCAACAGGATGCGCTGCGCAGCTCCGGGGCGAGTCTCCACACTATCGATACGAGCTTCTGGAAGCAGGCGTTTGAGATCTTCGCGCCTGTCCAGGCATATGAGGCCGGAAGGATTCAGAGGGCGAAGCTGCTTGCGCTGGGCGTGAGCGATCCACGCTTCTCGATGTTTGAGTCGTCGATTGCAGAGCGGCTGGTGTGGGGCGAGTCGTTGACCGAGGAGACGATCCTCCCGCTACGGCAGCGTCATGCTGCATTCCGAACGGCGATGGATGCCTTACTAACAGAGCACGACCTGTTGCTGGTGCCATGCGCTCCGACTGGGCGGCTGGAGGCAGCGGCAGACCACAGTCAGACGCGAGCGCACATTCTGCGCTACACCACGCCGGTCAGTCTGTCCGGGATGCCGACGGTTACGGTGCCACATCCCAAAGGGGTAGGGATGCAGGTCGTCGCGGCCCGTGGTCAGGATGCGGCTCTGCTGGCTTATGCGGCTACCTTGAGTCGTTCGGCAAGTTAGCTTCAGAGCGGCTTCGCTTATCGACCTTCGGGAGCCGGAACCATGACGGCATTGGGGTCTACCTTGGGGATGCCAAAGTGGCCGCTGAGGTGGAGCAGGTCAAGAGGGCGCAGGTCACAGGCGAGCTGGATAATGTTCATGTCGCGCGAGGCGCGGGTCAGGACCGTGACTCCGTCGATGTCGGCGCCGGTGAAGTGGAGCCAGAGATCGGTGATAGGGGCGCGGGGCTGAGCAGAGTTGGCGGGGGTTTGGTGGGCGTTGACCAGGTGCTTCCAGCCTGCGGCCCGGTAGGTAGCGACGATGCCGGAGAAGGCTTCTGGGGTGTAGAAGGCTGGCTGCGGGTAGTGGTAGCTATCGACGGCGATGCTGTGGATAGCGGCAGCAGCGTGCTGTGCGTCCATACCGTTCGATTCCAGCAGGCTCTGGGCGACCTGAAGCATGGAGCGATCAAAGATAAAGCCAGTGTGCGTCGCAGGCTGATCAGTCAGGGTGCTGAGCACTTGCCCGATGTTGGCCGGCTGCTGGGCTTGAGCAAGGTTGGGAGCGAGCGCCAGGGCGGCGGAGAGTAGAAGGATGGGGAGTCGGCGGTTCATTGGCAGTGTGCCTCTTCCCTTTTAGACACGGTTTGTCCGGGGAAGTTATCGCAGGCCGACACTTTAGGGGAAGCGTTCAGCATCCGTAGGCAAGCAAAAGGCTTGGGCAGCATCGTCGATTGCCGGCCCGCCCTAAAGGGCACTCACGGCGATGCGATGAGTGCCTTTTCGCTGCGAACTACTGCGGAGTGGAGGCGGGTTTACCGGCAACAGCGGGCTGGGCTGCGACGCGCGTTGGGGTGTTCTTGCCGTACTCGGGATCGTAGTCGTGCTTGTCCATCCAGGTCTTGAACTCGTCAGGCGACTCGGAGCCCATCTTGCCATCGTGCTGCAGGTAGGCGTAGTCCTTGACGTTGGTCTTGAAGTTACACGTGAAGAAGCTATTGGACTTGCCGAAGACGGGGAGCAGCACGACGAGCTCCTGGCCGGGGTTCTTCCATTTGGCAGGGTAGGTCTCGTAGCCGAAGGAGTTCTTGATCTTCTCCGAGCAGTCGTAGGTGAAGTCGACGGCATGGGGAAGGCTGTTCTCAAACAGGTTGGCGCGGCCTTCGCCCTTAGACTCTTCCATGGAACGACCGTGATAGAAGGTCGTCTGGTCGCGACCGAAGATGTGGACGCGAAGCGGATAGTCGGCGGGGTTCTTGCTCTCGGCAAAGAGAGCGGTGGAGGCGAGGAGCAGGCAGAGGGAGACAGAGGACAAGAGGCGCATAGGTTGAGGCTCCAAGTGGGTGAAGTCTATCTCGGTGCCGGATTGAGAGCAATGGTATTTTTTTTGCCGGAGCCTCGATGCAGGCTAATGACCTCGTTCGGGGCCGGGTTTTCGTGGGAATTTGGTCAGGTTTTCGGCTAGATAGAGGCCGGCCTTACCGCCGGTGACGATGTCGAGGTCGCCGTCGTTGTCGATGTCGGCGACGGCGATCTGCATACCGCCTCCCATGCGTCCGCCGTAGTCGATGATGTGGCGGATCCACTCGACGCCGCCGTTGCCGGGCGCGGTAGCCGTGGCTTTGGTAGCAGGGACCTTGCGGTACTCGTACCAGTAGAGCCCGATAGGCTCGCGCTCGCCGGGATCGGCGCCGTTGTGGGCGAAGTAGCGTTTGCCGGTGACGATATCCAGCTGGCCGTCGCCGTTGAGATCGACGAGCGTGGAGGCGTGGGCCTGCGACCAGGTGTTGTCGATGATGTGCTGCACCCACTTGGTCTCAGAGTTTGGGCCGACGGTGTTTTCGAACCAGACGAGGCCGTAGTCGTGGGCCATGGTGGTGAGCAGGTCGGGGCGGCCATCGCCGTTGATGTCGATGAGGTGCATGTAGCCGAACTGCGTACCGCGCGGATTGGGTTCGGGGACGGGGACGTTGTGGCCGGCGGCGGGGATGGGGTGCTGGTCCCAGTCGGTGGGGTGGAAGGTCCACTCACCGGGAGCGCGGATGTCTGCGGGGGCTTCGAGCCAGCCTTTGGGGGTAAGGATGTCGTTGCGACCGTCGCCGTTGACGTCGCCTACGCCGATGCCGTGTCCGAAGCCGTGCGAGGCGACGATATGCTTCACGTACTTGCCGGCGACGAGCTCGTACCAGGCGAGCGGGACGTTGGGGCGATCGATCTCGGGCAGCAGCTCCTGTGCTTTGCCGTCGTTGTTGAGGTCGACGAGGAAGCCGAATTCGTTCGGCCCGGCGTTGTCGATCTCGGTGACCTTCCAGGGGCCGCCTGCCTTGCCTGGGTTTTTGAGCCAGACGATGTTGTGGGCGAAGTAACTGAACTGGATGATGTCGATCCAGCCGTCACCGTCAACGTCTAGGGTGACGTCGGTGAAGTCGTCGATGTAGTTCTGGGCGTAGTCGATGGGGCGGAGGGGGTGCTTGATCCAGTGGGGAGCTTCGTACCAGCTCTCGGCGGAGATGATGTCGGGGCGACCGTCGTGGTTCAGGTCGGCGATGGCGGCGGTCTCGCTGTAGCCGGGGTCGATCATGCGGATGTTGAAGGCGATATCGGCAGGGCGTGGGGCGGCGTGCGTGGGGGGGAGATTGGGTAGGGTGATGAGGGCGGTGGCTAGCAGGGCGGCGGGGAGCAGGGATCGGGCGGAGAGCGAAGATCTCATGCTCAGGAGGATACAGAAGCGAGGGTAGGGCCGGCGCGGGTGCACTGATTTTGGTTCGTTTGACCCCTACCCCCCTCCCCCCCTTACTTTTGGCTAAGATCCTTTGTTTGCTTGTATTTGCGAGGTAGTGGTGTCGCCAAAATATTCCAAACAAAGGGGTTACGGG
>JANYER010000104.1 GCA_025359825.1 Granulicella sp. | reverse complement strand
AGCCTCCGGTAAAGGCCAGCAGCGCGCCATAACGGCGTGCATTGCGGCCCACGAACTCGGTCGCCAGGCAAGCCCCCTGCGAGAAGCCTGCCAGCACGATCTTCTCTGCAGAGATTCCTGCCTGGAGAGCTGTATCCACCGCCAGCTGTACCTGCTCCAGCGCTGAGGTGAGATATGGCTCGTTCTGATCGCGCGGTGCCAGAAACGAGTTTGGATACCAAGTATGGTTCGCCGCCTCTGGAGCCAGCATCGCCCAGCCTGCAGGACTGATCGCCTGTCCGAGACCAAGGATGTCGTCCGCCGACCCGCCCCGGCCATGGAGCAGAATGATTGCTCCTGGGGCCGCGGCAAGGGGTGTGCCCGCTGTTGCGATTGCACGTGTTGCATGTGGACGGAAGGTCACAGGGACACCTCGTTCTCCGGGGTTGAACCGGCTTTAGCTTTTAAGAGCGTGATGGGATGCAGGCGTCGTTCAATCTGCTCCCGTTGTGGCTCAAAACCACTCCGGAATCTGCAGTGCCTCGCCTAGCGATTCAACCGGCTCATCGATCAGGAATCCCGGAGCGTCGGTCGCGATCTCAAACAGTACCCCGCCCGGTTCGCGGAAGTAGATGGAGTGGAAGTACGTCCGGTCCTGCACCGTTGTCACACCCACATGCTTGCCGAGTTTCTGCTGCCAGTCCAACTGGGCTGCATCGTCGCTGGCGCGGAAGGCAATGTGGTGCACCGTACCGGTGCCCATACGTGCTGGCTGCGCATTCTTATCCACCACGATGTCCAGAAAGCGACCGCGTGAATTACTCTCCGGAGCATAGCGTGTGCGCTCCCGTTCTTCGCTGAGTTTCCGGTATCCCATCGTCTCCAGCAGAGCCGCTGTGCGCTCCAGGCTGTACTCCAGCAGCGTCGCACCGTAGAAGCCCTGAACGGCATACCGGGCTGGCACGTCGCTGTAGCGCGGCGCGTGCACACTCTGCGCTTCGGTGTGCTCTACAAGCTCCAGCACCATGCCGTCCGGATCGCTGAAGCTCAGGTGAGTTCCGCCGAAGTGCACCTTCTCTTCGGTCGCAACCTCCTTGCTGCTCAGCCGTTCGCGCCAATACGCTCGCGAGCCAGCGGGAATCGAGAATGCAGTTGCAATCGTCTCGCCGGCCCCGCGGCGGCCCTTCGGAGTTCCCGGCCATGGGAAAAAGGTCAGGATGGTACCAGGCGTGCCGATATCATCGCCGAAGTAAAAGTGATACGTGCCGGGGTCGTCAAAGTTGACGGTTCGCTTCACAAACCGAAGGCCAAGCACCTGGGTGTAGAAATCAAGGTTGCGTTGTGGGTCAGAGGCGATTGCGGTGACGTGATGCAGGCCTACGATAGGGGTTGTCATGATGGACTCCTTTCGAGTCGTTGGAATTGGAATTGGAATTGGAAAGAGCTGAGGTTAGCCCGAGGTAAAGCCGCCCGTCTTTGCCCAGCGGCCGGGTGTCGATTGCTTTGCGGGCAGGAGCGGACTATTGCGGAGAGTCGGAATCGATTGCTTTCAAATGCCTCTCGAGCTTGCGAAGGCTGCTGAAGGTGATGGCACGTTCCTCGCTCGTCAGCAAGCCCATCCATTGCTTGAGCTGACCGCTATGTTGCGCATACACCTGTTGAATCACGGCGTTGCCTCCTGCCGTAAGCTCCAGAATCCGAGCCCGGCGGTCTTGTTTGCTGAGGGTTCGTGCGATTAGCGCCCGCGATTCAAGGCGATCGACTGCGGCCGTCATCGACCCGCTCGCTAGCAGCGCAGCAGCTTGAATCTCGGTAATCGTCAACGACCCTTTATGTAGCAGCGCTTCCAGGATCATGAAGTCCGTCAGGCTCAATCCCGAATCTACGAAGCTGCGCTCAATCTGCGAGCTCATGGTTCGGTAGCAACGTGCCATGGCAACCCACACCTGCTCCGGAGTTGGCTGACGCCGTATCGCCGCACCCTGCGTTGTATCGCCCCTTTGCTGTCTTGCCATGTCTAAAGTCTCCTCAAACTGCCCGGTCCTATTCCTAGATGATATGTCCTGATAAAAGGATTCTTTTTGAGAGGATAGTCCGTGAGCGCATTATCGTTATACTGACCTGCAACGTATTCCTGTCTTCGTTCAAGACTCTGATTTCGCCAGGCAATAAGCACAGCTCGCATCTTTCCATTTTTTCATCAGGAGTCGTATGACGGCGGTTTGGCCTCAACCGTACTACCTCTTCGGTCAGGGCATCGCTGTCTCAGCGTTGATCGCCATGCTGCCGACGCTGCTGCTGCTGTTTCTGCTGGCCGTCAAGCGCAAGCCTTCCTGGATTGCGGCCCTCTCCGGACTGATCGCCACGCTGGTGCTTGTCACCATCGGCTACGGAATGTCTCCGAGGCACAGCCTCAACGCTGCAGCGTACGGAGCCTGTTTCGGAATCTTTCCCATCTCCTGGATCGTCTTTTCCTCTCTCGTTTTGTACGAGATCAGCGTCCGGACTGGAAAGTTCGAGATTATCAAGGACTCCATCGGTTCCATCACCTCCGACCGTCGCATCCAGGCCCTGCTCATCGCCTTCGCCTTCGGAGCCTTCATCGAGGGCTGTGCCGGCTTCGGTACTCCGGTCGCGGTTGCAGCCGCCATGATGGTCGGGCTCGGCTTCTCCTCCCTCTATGCCTCGTCTCTCTGCCTGCTAGCCAACACTGCTCCCGTGGCCTTCGGCTCCATCGGTATCCCGGTTATTACGCTGGCCGGAATCACAGGGCTTCCGCTCGATCGCTTAAGCGCCGTAGTCGGACGGCTCACCGCGCCGATCTCCCTCTTTCTGCCCGCCTACATCATCCTGGTGACCAGCGGATGGGCCGCCACCGTTGAGGTATGGCCCGCGGTCCTCGCATGTGGAGCGAGCTTCGCCATTATGCAGTTCTGTGTCTCTAACTACATTGGCCCCCAGCTCACTGACATTCTGAGCTCCATCGCCGCCATGGGCTCACTCGTCATCCTTCTGCGCTTCTGGCAACCCACCAACAAGCATCAGCAGATCGGCGATTCCGCTGAGGGTGTTGAGTCGCCAACCGACTCCATGCCTCTGGAAGCTGACGCCACACTCTCCGGCAAAAGCTACACCACCGCTCAGATCTGGGCAGCCTGGATGCCTTATGCCTTCCTCGTAATCTTCGTCCTGGCTTGGGGCTACCAACCGTTTGTCGCGATTCTTAGTCGCGCCTCGTTCTCCTTCGCATGGCCCGCCTTGCACAACGAGATTATCCGCATGGCCCCCATCGTTCAGGTGCCGGTCCAATATGGCGCTATCTACAACGTCAACTGGCTCTCCGCCGCAGGAACCTCCTGCATGTTCGCCGCCATACTCGCTGCCGTCTTCTCCGGGATGGGCCCTAGAGCCTTCGCTGAGGTCCTCCTGGTGGTAGCGCGCAAGCTCATTCGACCGACTGTAACTGTGGCCTCCATGCTCGCCATGGCGTTCGTGATGAACTACAGCGGAGCCACTGGAACCCTCGGTCTTGCGTTCTCAACAACCGGGCGACTGTTCCCACTCTTCAGTCCCATCATGGGCTGGCTGGGAGTCTTCCTTACCGGCTCCGACACCTCCTCCAACGCGCTCTTCGGCAACCTGCAGGTCGTCAGTGCTGCCCGCCTCGGCTTTGATCCTGTTCTGATCGCCTCAGCTAACTCTGTAGGCGGAGTGATGGGCAAGATGATCAGCCTGCAGACCATCGCCGTCGCTGCCGCCGCCACCGGGATGACGATCTCCGAGCAGTCCAAACTCTTCCGCTTCACCCTGCGCCACAGCATCTTCCTCGCCTTAGTCGTCGGGATCGAGGTCATGCTCTACGCCTACGTATTCCACCTCTAGAGTCGAAAACGTGCAAAGCGCTTAGACGACGCCCAAGCCGCCGTACTATGATTCCGTATGCTGGATTCGGCCATCCTAAATGCACTGCGGATCACCCTCGATGCGGACTATCCCACTCTGCCCAGCGGCTTGATCACCGCGGAAAATCAGCTCCAGACCTATGAGTGCGACGGGCTGACGAATATGCGCGCCATGCCCAGCGCCGTCGTGCTGCCTCGCACCGCCGCGCAGGTGCAATCCATCATTCGCCTCTGTGCTCAGCACCGTATCCCGTTTGTGGCGCGCGGAGCAGGCACCGGGCTCAGCGGCGGAGCGCTCCCAGCTATCGGCGGAATCGTCATCAGCTTCGCCCGCATGAACCGCATTCTCGAAGTCGATATTCCCAACCAGCGTGTCGTCGTTGAGCCCGGTGTCATCAACACCCATGTCACCGACGCCGTTGCTGCCCACGGCTACTTCTACGCACCAGACCCCTCCTCCCAGACCGTTTGCACCATCGGTGGTAACGTCGCTGAAAACGCTGGCGGTGCCCACTGTCTCAAGTACGGCTTCACTACCACTCACGTGCTTGCTTTGGACGTAGTGCTCCCCAGCGGCGAACTGGTCACCTTCGGCTCCAGCGCTACGGATGCTCCCGGTTACGATCTGGCAGGAGTCTTCGTCGGCTCCGAAGGAACGTTAGGGGTAGCGACAAAGATCACCTTGCGGATCGTCAAACGTCCTGAAACCGTGCAGGTCCTCCTCGCAGCCTTTGATTCAACGACTACCGCCGCGCAGGCTGTCTCAGACGTCATTGCCGCCGGCATGCTCCCCGCCGCCCTGGAGATGATGGATCGCCTCTCCGCGCAGGCATCGGAGGCCGCCGTTCACCCCAACTATCCCGTCTGCGAGGCTCTCCTCCTTATAGAGTTGGATGGGCCAGTAGCCGAGGTCAACACCCAGATGGCCGAAGCAACCGACATCTGCAAACGCAATGGTGCATGGGAGGTTCGTCTCGCCCAGACCGCGCAGGAACGTGGACTCATCTGGAAGGGCCGCAAAGCTGCCTTTGCTGCCATGGGTCGCATCTCTCCCAACTACATCGTGCAGGACGGAGTCATCCCGCGCACCGCTCTCCCCGTCGTGCTGGAGGAGATGGCGAAGATGGCGGCGGTAGTCCATCTTCGAGTTGCCAATGTCTTCCATGCTGGCGACGGCAACCTCCACCCGATGGTTCTCTACGATCAGGCCATCCCCGGACAGGAAGAGATTGCCCTCGATCTCTCCTATCGCATTCTGCATCTCTGTGTGGACCACGGCGGCTCCATCACCGGCGAGCACGGCGTCGGC
>JANYER010000090.1 GCA_025359825.1 Granulicella sp. | reverse complement strand
AGCTGACTGAGGTGAACGAGGCTTCGACGATCATCCAGAACTCGGCACACGAGGACGCGAACATCATCTTTGGCGCGGTGCAGGACGAGACGATGGGCGATGACGTGAAGATCACGGTGATCGCGACGGGCTTCAAACAGCAGGAGATGCCGCAGCGGCGGGAGCGAATGTTAGCGGAAGCTACTTTGCCGACGTTGCGGTATGACGTTCCGGGATTGAATGTGCCGATCCGTCCGCGAGCCGACGTGAAGCCTGCGGAAGAGCGGGTTGCCAATGAGCCAGAGGTTGTAACTGAGGCGGTGCAGGAGACGGTTGCACCGGTTGCGGCTGTACCTGCCTCTACTGCTCCAACTGCTTTTGCTCCATTTGCTGCTCCAATCACTGCCGGTCCTACTGCTTCTGAACCCGAGCTGATTCCGGTGCGGGCGTCGGTGTTTGATGACGACTTCTTCAAGTCTCCGGTGCCTCGGTTTGCTGAAGCGACCAATGCCGCTACGGTAATGCCCGCAGCCGCGACTTCGGCTGCAACCGAGGCGCGGGTGGAGGTGCTACGCCACTATTCGGGGGTGCAGGACGTCCAACAGGAGGAGGTGCGGAGTGTAACGGCTTCCCCAGCGGTGGCGACTTCTGTTCCGGCGGACAGCTTTACGCCGACGGATTTGCCGGTGCGGGCGGGGACGTTTGCCGGCTCGTCGGCTGTGGATGCGGAGCGGGCTGAGCCGGATGAGCTGGATATCCCTGCATTCTTGCGGCGTGGGATGGTTTAGAGCGTGATTTTGTGGTTGTTGGATTCGAATCATGAATTTTGGCAGAGGATGGTCGTTCGATTGCTCTGCTTTTGGTAGCACCAGAAGTCAAATTTTATCGTTTGAGTTTTAAGGGGCGTGTATGTCGAGACTGATTCAACTGTTGGGCGGAATGGTTCTCTGTCTTGTAGTTTCCGGGCCAAGTGGTTTTGCAGCAACGAAGAAGAAGGTCCATGCGGGCGGAGCCAAGGTGACGGCGAAGTCTGCGCATCCTGCGGCGAAGGCTGCGGGGACGAGAACTGTGGCGAAGAAGGGTGGCTCAGCGAAGGCTGCAGTGGGAGCGAAGAGTTCAGTTCGTACCAGGACTGTGCACGGAAGGACGGTGGTGCGTGGGCGTGGGGCAAAGGCGCGGTTGGCTGTCCGTCGGACGCGATATGTGGAGCATTTTTCGGCGAACTCGTTTGCGGATAATGCTGATAATTTGACGCTCGGCGATGTGACCGCGGGCGAAGACCCGATTGTGCGGGCGGCGGCGATCCGGGCGCTGGGCAATATGAACGGCACGGCTATCGCGATTGACCCGACGACGGGCAGGATTCTGGCGATGGTGAACCAGAAGCTGGCGCTATCGAGTGGGGCAGAACCTTGCTCGACGATCAAGTTGACTGTGGCGCTGGCGGCGCTGGAAGAGGGATTGATCAAGCACGACACTCCGGTGAGCCTGGGTCGGAACTATAAGGTGAATCTGACCTATGCGCTGGCGAAGTCGGTGAACCCTTATTTTGAGGTGCTGGGCAGGACGATGGGCTTTGAGCGGGTAAAGCACTATGCCAATCAATTTGGGTTGGGCGAGCTGGCCGGCTACCACATCCAAGGTGAGCAACTGGGGACGTATCCGGATGAAGAGCTGCCACAGAAGTTAGGTGGCGTGGGACGGATGTGTTCGTTTGGCGAAGGCATTTCGATGACGCCACTGCAACTGGGTGCGATTGTGAGCGCGATTGCGAATGGTGGAACGCTGTACTATCTGCAGCACCCGCAGACGCAGATGGATGCTAAGAACTTTACCCCGAAGGTGAAGCGCGTCCTGAATATTGCACCGATCCTGCCGGAGATGCGACCGGGGATGGAAGGTGCGGTGGGTGCTTCGTATGGCACGGCGCGGAGTCTGCGGGCGAACTTCAGTGCGTTTCCAGTGATGGGGAAGACGGGAACGTGCTCGAACAATGGCACGCGGTTCGGCTGGTTTGGAAGTTATGCGGAGACACCTACGGGACGTATCGTTACAGTGATTTTCCTGGAGGGTGGACGCCCGACGTTTGGGCCGAAGGCTGCTGAGTTGACAGGGCAGTTCTACCGCGCGATGTATGAGAGCAGTTACTTTCAACCGCGGGGTGTACCGCTGGTTCCGCTGCCACCGGCTGCGCCGATGCCGACCAATACCGGCGAAGATGATGGCAAGACGGAGACGACCGGGCAGTAGGTCTTGAGATTCGGGAACGTCAGAAATTTAAATTGGCCGCTGACTTTGGCTTCGTCTTCACACGTCTGCAATACTTGACCGCCTGCGAAGATTCGCGGGCGGTTTGGTGTTCGGGTCGTAGATGGGTTAGAACCGAGATATGCAGATTCTTACAGCGGCGGAGATGGGCGAGACGGACCGCAAGACGGTGGCAGAGTTTGGGGTTGGCCCGGACGAGTTGATGGAGCGCGCGGGCGAGGCTGTGGGGCGGTTCTGCCTGCGGCACTACGCTGCTGCGATGAAGATCGTGGTGTTGTGCGGCAAAGGGAATAACGGCGGCGATGGGTTGGTCGCGGCTCGGCACCTTGCGCACGTAGGACGGCAGGTGCGGGTCCTGATTACGGGTTCTGACCATGAGTTGAAGGACGAGGCTGGCAGGATGCTGGCGAAGCTACGGGCAGAGTTCCCCGATCTATGGATAGAGGCGTTGCAGTCTGAGACGGGTGCGATGCGAGCGAAGGACAGTCTGGGCTGGGCCGAGTTGATTGTGGATGCGGTGGTCGGGACGGGCTTCAAGCCGCCGTTGCGTGGCGTGAGTGCGTTGCTGCGGGATGAAGTCGCGGGGAGCAAGGTGCCGGTGGTGGCGGTGGATGTCCCCTCGGGCTGGGACGCGGATTCAATGAAGCAGAGATTTGATGGAGCGTTTCGTGCGGATGCGGTGGTGACGTTTACCTCGCCCAAGGCTGCGCATGTGTTTGGGCATCTGACCGTAAGCGGGTTGGATGGGGGCACGTTTGGACCTGTAGTGGTGGCGGAGATCGGGTCTCCAGAGGCGGCCATTGTTGCAGCCAGTGGACGGCGTTGGACGGGTGCAGCGAAGAGCGTTGCGGAGCGGCCAAGAGCGGTGAATGCGAACAAGGGTACGTTCGGCCATGTACTGCTGGTGGGTGGCAGCTATGGGAAGGCGGGCGCTGCGATGATGGCTTCGCTGGCGGCGTTGCGGACCGGCGCAGGGCTGGTGACGGCGGCTGTTCCGAAGAGCATCGTGAATACCGTAGCGCGGATTGCTCCGGAGTTGATGGTGGTTCCACTGGCAGAGGGCGAGGAAGGTGCAATCTCGTTCAAGAATCTGGGTGGCGCAAAGCTGGACCGTTTGATCAAGAAGATCTCCGTTGTGGCCGTGGGGCCTGGGTTGTCCACCGAGGGCGACGCGCCGG
Source organism: Granulicella sp. (assembly GCA_025359825.1). Taxonomy (GTDB): domain Bacteria; phylum Acidobacteriota; class Terriglobia; order Terriglobales; family Acidobacteriaceae; genus Edaphobacter. Next base: position 1,868 of record JANYER010000090.1, on the reverse strand, counting down.
CGTTTGCACGGCAGATGGTGGAGAAGACCGCTCTGCCAATTGTGATTGATGCCGATGCGCTGAATGCCTTTGAAGGGCACGAGAAGTTGCTGGACGGTAGTGGGCGCGTGATGGTGCTGACACCGCATCCGGGCGAGATGGCCCGGCTAGCGGGAGTGACGGTGAAGCAGGTAGAGGCAGACAGGGTGGGGTTGGCACGGCGGTTTGCGGTGGACCACCAGTTGACCCTTGTACTGAAGGGATGGCGGACGGTGGTGGCGCATCCGGACGGGACGGTGGCGTTGAATACATCGGGCAATCCGGGCATGGCCAAGGGTGGGAGCGGCGACATCCTGACGGGGATTGTGGCGGCGATGTTGTCGCAGTATCCGGACAATGTTGCACAGGCTGTCGAGGCGGCTGTCTACCTGCACGGGCTGGCGGCAGACCTCGCGGTGCAGGCGATGGATGAGCACACCCTACTTGCTACCGATACGGTTATGTATCTCTCACAGGCATTTCGGTACCGGGTGAAGGATGTGGACGGACTGACGTGGATCTGTGGGTTGAACAAGAGTGTAGGCACACGATGAGGGAGAAGCGGTTTAAGACGCGGTCGGTTGCAGGCACGTTGGCAATCGGTGAGACGATTGCGGAGATTTTGAAACCGTCCGGATCGACGGGTGGGCGGCTGGTAATTCTGCGGGGGGAGGTGGGGGCAGGGAAGACGACGCTGGTGAAGGGTATCGCCGCTGCGTTGGGTGCGGCGGTGGAGGAGGACGTTACCAGCCCGACGTTCACGCTGGTGCACGAGTACCAGAACGAGCGTGTCCACCTGTTTCATCTGGACCTATATCGGCTGGAGACTGAGGAGCAGATTGCGGTGCTGGGGCTGGAGGAGATGCTGTCGGAAACAAATGCGCTGGTACTGGTGGAGTGGGGGGAACGCTTTGAAAGCGTGATTGGGCTGGCGAGCGGGGAGGTCGCTATGGAGCAGGGGGAAGGCGACGAGCGCGGGTTGCTGGTGCGGTGGAACTGGTAGGGGTGGGTTGCTCCGCGGCGCGGCCGGTGTAGCGGTAGATGGCGCACTCTTCGTCGCCGGTGGAGCCGTACTCTTTTTGCGCGGCGATGGCGGCCAAGTCGGCGACGTGATCTTCCGGCGACATCTTGACGGGGCCGAGGAAGAGGCGGGTGAAGGCGGGGTGGTGGTCGAGGACGGCGCGGCACTCAGCGTTGACGTAGAGGAGGTCGAAGGCGGGTGGCTTCTTTGAGATGAGGGCTTGTTTTGCGAACTGGGTTTCGATGCGGCGGAGGAGTGCGCGCAGGACCGGGGCCTCAAAAGGGTGGAAGAGGAAGGCGAGGCAGGGGGTGGTGGGGAGCTTGAAGGTGAGGGCGTCCTGCTGGAGGAGTTGGGTGGGCGCGAGGGAGGCTGCGGTGGGATCAGCGGCGTGGGCGGCTTGCCAGCGGTCGAGGTTGGCCTGGGCAATGGCGGCGAGCTCAGGGTTGAGCTCGATGCCGATGACCTTACGGAAGGGCAGCTCCGACGCGACGAGCATAGCGCGGCCTTTGCCGGCACCTATGTCGATGAAGTTGTAGCTGTGGATGGGGTGGGGGGGGATGGTCTCCCGCCACTGGGCGATGAGGGTGCGGAGGATGCTGGGGGCGATGCCGTAGTAGGCGGTGACGTGCTCGTCGTTGATGTGTCCGGTGACGAGGTTGGCGGCGGGGACGAGGCCGCTGGTGTCGGTGTTGTGGATCTCGTCGAAGGGGTGGATGGGGGTGGTGGTGAGCTTGAGGCGGTCGCGGGGGCGCGTGCTGGCGGTGATGAGGATGGGTTTGGTGTGAGGCATGTAGGTCTAGCGGGCCCCACTGATCTGGATGAGACTGGG
>JANYER010000085.1 GCA_025359825.1 Granulicella sp. | reverse complement strand
GCGGGCGACCAAGCTGGGCATCGTTCGGACGGAGCTGAGCCTGACGCACAGCCGATCGGTGGCCATGGCGATAGTGGTAGTAGAAGGGGCCTAGCTGGAGCGGGATGGGCACAGAGATTGAAACCCGGGACAGGGTTTGCGCATCCATTGAAGCTAAAGGGTTTGAAACGAGGCAGGAAAGTCCTGGCTTGAGCACTATTAAAGACGTGCTCGCAGATCGGTAAGGTATGCTTTTGCTATCCGCCGGGTGGTGGGGACGATGAAAGCAAACTTTAAGCGCAATGTTCTTATTCCGGTTTTGAAGACGTGAAATTGCAGTTTTAGGGGAGGGTTATGCCGAGTCAGCAGGAGGTACGTTGGTCGCAGCTCAAAGTTGGGGTCATCGTGCTGGTATCCACGGTAGTCCTGATTACACTGCTGTTTTTGATGACCAGCGCCTCGGGCCTGGGGATCCTCTCGCGCAAGTTGACGATTACGACCTACTTTGAGAACTCTGCGGGCCTGAAGGAAGGCGCGGCGGTTAACCTGCAGGGCGTGACCATCGGCACGGTCAAGTCGGTGACGGTGGTGACGGCGCTGGACCGGAAGCTGACCCCGGTAAAGGTCATTATGAAGCTGAACGATAAGTTTGGGCCGAGCCTGAAGAAGGACTCCAAGGCTGCTCTCACCACGGTCGGTGTGCTGGGCGATACGGTGGTGGATGTAAACAGCCAGTTCGCGACGGGCGCTCCGCTGCAGGATGGCGACGAGTTGAAGACGCTGGAGACACCGAACATTCAGGACGTGGTGAAGGCCAGCCAGGGAACCATTGAGAGCCTGAACGTGATTCTCGCGAAGATGAATGGGATCGTGGACAACCTGCAGACCGGCAAGGGGTCGGTGGGAATGCTGATCAACAGCCCGGACCTCTACAACAAAGCCAATGCGACTGTGGACGAGCTGTTGAAGCTGGAGAAGGGTCTGAACGCAGGTCGCGGTTCCATCGGCAAGCTGATGACCGACGACACCATGTATAACCGGCTGAACGATGCTGCCGGCAAGCTAGAGAACATCGCCAATGCCCTGGATAAGGGTCAGGGTACGGCAGGCATGTTGCTGAAGGACGACTCGCTGTATAAGAACCTAAACTCGACGCTGGCTCATGCGAACTCCTTGCTGGCGGATGCGGATGCGGGCAAGGGCGGACTGGGCCTGATGATCAAGGACCCGAAGTTCCGCCAGGAGCTGAGCGATACGTTGTCGCAGGTGAACACCCTGGTAGTTGGGGTGAATCAGGGTAAAGGGACGCTGGGCAAGCTGACTCAGGATGAGGCCGCCTACACCAACCTGAATAAGCTGCTGACCGAGAGCACGACGCTGGTCACGACCATCCGGCAGGACCCGAAAAAGTACCTGACGATCCATTTGAAGATCTTCTAACGAACTGCAACAGTAATTTTTACAGTGCTACTGAAAAGGCCGGGCGAAGTCAGCTCGGCCTTTCCATTTCTGTTTCCGCGGGGAGGGATGCGGGTTTAGTATCGTGGGGCATCAACTTGAGACCACCCTAGGACTTTGTTCTCCGACAGTCTCTATCGCCCTACCGAAAAGGAATACCATGCTGCTTCGATCGTTTGCCTCTCTCCTCGTCGTCTCCAGTAGTTTTGCCTTGGGACAGTCGTTTCTCGCAGCCAGCGATACCGCGCCGACCTCCGAGCCGAAGAAGCCGATCAGCTTCGACCTGTCGGCGATCGATACGACCGCAGACCCTTGTACGGACTTCTACCAGTACGCCTGCGGCAACTGGAAGAAGAACAATCCGATTCCTGCGGACCAGACCCGCTGGGGCCGGTTCAACGAGCTCGCCGAACGGAACAACTACCTGCTGTACGCCGACCTGAAGGCGGCGGCCGATGCGCCGAAGACTCCCTTGCAGAAGAAGTACGGTGACTATTTTGCCGCTTGCATGAATACAGAGATGGCCGACAAACTAGGGGCCAAGCCGATCCAGCCATGGCTGACGCAAGTGGGCGGGCTGAAGGACAAGAAGGAGCTAGCGGCGCTTGTGGCGGAGATGCATCAGCACGGAGTTGCGGCGTTCTACCGGCTGGGCTCGGACCAGGACCAGAAGGACTCGACCAAGCAGATCGCGGACCTGGGTCAGGGTGGATTGGCGTTACCGGACCGGGACTACTACCTGAATACGGACGAGCGTTCAGTGAAGATTCGCGAACAGTATGTGGAACATGTGACGAAGATGTTCGTCCTGCTGGGTGACTCGGCGGAGGTGGCGGCGACGGAGGCGAAGAACGTGATGGAGGTGGAGACGACATTGGCCAAGGGCTCTATGCCACGAGTGGAGATGCGCGATCCGCACAATGTGTATCACATCCTCACCATTGCTGAGCTCGAAGGCCTGACGCCCCAATATGGGTGGAAGATTTATCTAGCAGCGAACCAGCTCTCCAGCCTGAAGACGTTGAATGTAAGCCAGCCGGAGTACTTCAAGACGTTGAATGCGGTGATCGCCGGGGAGAGCGTGCCGGCGTTGAAGAGCTATCTGCGTTGGAACGTGCTGCACTCGTCTGCGGGTGAGTTGAGCGATCCGTTTGTGACGGAGAACTTCAACTTCTTTGCGGCGACGATGGGCGGCCAGAAGGAGCAGACACCACGCTGGAAGCGTTGTACCTCGGCGACCGACCGTGCGCTGGGCGAGGCCGTGGGACAGGACTGGGTATCGCGCAACTTCCCACCAGCGGCGAAGCAGAACATGGAAGGCCTGGTCGATGCTCTGACCAAGTCTTTGGCGGCAGACATCCAGGGACTGGACTGGATGAGCAGCGCGACCAAGGTAGAGGCGGAGAAGAAGCTGGACGCGTTCCGGCGCAAGATCGGCTATCCGGAGACGTGGCGCGACTACTCGAAGTTCGAGGTGAAGCGGGACGACCGGATCGGCAACTCGGCGCGGAGCGCATACTTCAACCGGCGCCGCATCCTGGACCGCATCGGCAAGCCGGTGAATGAGAAGGAGTGGGGAATGACGCCGCCTACGGTGAACGCCTCGTACAACCCGGCGATGAACGACATCAACTTCCCTGCCGGGATTCTGCAGCCGCCGTTCTACGACTTCAAGATCGATCCGGCGGTAAACTTTGGCGCGATTGGCGTAGTGATCGGGCATGAGATGACGCACGGGTTCGACGATGAAGGAAGCCAGTTCGACGCGCAAGGCAATGTGCGGATGTGGTGGACGCCGGAGGACCGCAAGGAGTTCGACAAACGCACCGACTGCGAGGTGAAGGAGTACGACGGGTTCGAGGTAGCGTCCGGACAGAAGCTGAACGGCAAGCTGACACTGGGCGAGAACACCGCGGACAATGGCGGCCTGCACATTGCGTATGCAGCTCTACTAAGCGTGCTGGCAAAGGACGGGATCGATCCGCAGTCGAAGATCGACGGCTACACTCCGGCGCAGCGCTACTTCCTGGGCTTTGGGCAGGTGTGGTGCGAGAACACGCGCGAGCAGACGGCACGGATGCGGGCGAAGACGGACCCGCACTCCAGCGGGCAGTGGCGCACCAACGGCAGTGTGCAGAACTTCGATGAGTTCGGCAAAGCGTTTGGCTGCAAGGTGGGCCAGCCGATGATGCCGACTAACAGCTGCCGCGTCTGGTAAGTGGTTTGTATGGAAATAGAAGGGCTCGGGCTTTGGCCTGGGTCCTTTTTCTTGAGACGGGCAGGTAACCCGGGCGGAGGTGACCCCGGAATGGCAGAGAGGTGGGGTGCAAAGTGGCACAAAGTCTCCGTAGCTTCTACAATAAGGAACAGGATTCGTAACCCCACAGAGTTGCTCGCAAAGCATGGCGGTTGAAGATGACCGCTGGCGAGGATTAAGGAAACGCATGAAGTTGAGCAGGATTGGCCGGGTATCAAAGGCCTTGGTAGTCTCCGTAGCGATGGGTCTGGGCATGACGGCGTGTGGTGGCGGCACGGTCGGGTTCATGTGGGTTCTGGGAACGCAGTTCAACCAGATCGCTGGCTTTAAGATTGATAACTACACCGGGAACCTGACGAACATCGTCGGCTCACCGTTTGCCGCTGGCGGCACGACCCCTGTGTCGATCGTCGTACGTCCAGGCGGAC
>JANYER010000080.1 GCA_025359825.1 Granulicella sp. | reverse complement strand
TCTTGATCTGGAGTTCGGCGTGGTGCGTGGTGTAGATGGTGGGGGACCAGCTTATCTTTTGCGCGTTGGTGAAGATGGGGCGAGGGAGATCGAACTCGCGGAGCTCGGCGGCTAGGGGAAGGAGGGTGTCGGCGGGGGTGGTGCCGTGCTGCATGCCCTTGAGGCCGTCGCTGAGGTTGAAGAGGGTGTCAATGGAGACGAGGCGTTGCTCTTCAAGGATGGCGTTGATTTTCCCGGCGAGTTGAGCGCGGGTGCGTTGGCCTTCGGGGCTGGTCTGGCGGGGGCCAGCGAGGGTATTGACGACCTGGTTGAGGGAGAAGGGAGTGCTATCCACGGTGGCGAAGAGGGTCTTGAGCGAGTCGTGGGAGGCGTCAAAGAGCTGGGTGGCGTTGGTGATGGTGGCGAAGGGGGCGATGAGCTTCTGCCAGGAGGCGTTGAGGGTGGCGTTGGGGATCTCGCCCTGGCGCGCGAGGATCTGCCACAGGCCGATGATGGACTGGAAGGAGCCGGCGAGGTTGGCACGGAGTTTCTGGTCGTTGTTCTTATCGACAGAGCGGGCGATCTCGACGAAGCGGGTGATGGAGGCGTCGTCGAGATCGGGGAACTCTGTGAAGAGGAGGTACCACTTGCTGAACTGGGAGAAGTTGTCGGCCAGGAGGCGGGCGGTCTCGGGGGTGAGGCGGTTTGCGGGCTTGCGCTCGCGGTCGATCTCGCTGAGGGTGAGGTAGAGCTGGGTGGGGCCATCGTCAAACTCCAGGGGGGCGCAGGCGACGGCGATCTCGAAGAGCTGGTCGGGGGTGGTGAGGGTCTTCTTGTTGGTGGCGTCGTGGACGAGCTTGTACTCGGTCTTCTTGCGGAGGACCTGGTTCCAGACGGCAAGGTCTCCGGGGACGCGGGGGGAGCCATCGGCCTCCCACTGGACGCGGGTGAAGAGGACGAGGAGCTGGGTGGCGTGGCGGAAGACGCCATGGGTGGCGTTGCGATTGGCGGTGGCGAGCTTCAGAGAGTTGTAGACGTTCTTGAGGCGTGGAGCCTGGGTGAGGTGGGCCTGCTGGTCCTGACTGACGCGGGAGATGGCATCAAAGTAGACGGCGAGCCAGCCGTTGTCCCTGGACATGAGCTTGTTGACGAAGTCACCGGGGGAGTTGGAGTTTGCGCCGACGAGTTCTTTCCAGCCAGCCTCAGCGGCGGGGCCGCCGGGGAGCTGCACACGTCCGTTGCGGATAGAGAGCTGGCTGCCGTAGAAGTCCAGCGTGGGGACGATGGGGAGCATGCCGTTGAGGCCGATGGTGCGCTGCAGGGTCTGCCGGGTTTCCAGGTTCTGTCGGGCGAGGGCGCGGTAGAGCCGGGCGGCGACGGGATCGCGGAGGAGCATGTCCATGACGCCGTTATAGGGTTTTCTCTGGTTGTTACGCATGGTCTGCCAGTCGGCCTCGCGCAGGATGACGGGGACGTGGGTGACGGGGAAGGCGTAGGTGAATGGGGTGCCCTTTTGCAGGGCCTCTTCGAGGTCGTTGAGGGGGAAGCCGGAGTCGATGGTGATGAAGGCGCGCTCGGGGTTGGCGGTCTCCAGGAAGAAGGTCTTCTGGCCGCAGTTGGGGCGCATGCGGTAGCCGAGGATCTGGGTGAGGGTGCCGGCGTCGTCGCAGCCTTTGACAGAGAGAGTCTGGGTAGGGCCGGCGAGGGTCTGGAGTTCCTGGGCCTGCTCGACGTAGCGCTGCAGCAGGAGCAGGAACTCGGTGGGGGTTTTCTGCTGGTAGCCGTGGATGTAGACGTTCTGGGCGAGCAGGGGGAGGACTTCCTCTGGCTCGATTTGCTGGCTGATTCCGGCCATGCGGAGGAAGGAACGGAGCGGGCCGGGGATATCCACTTTGCCGGTCTCGGGTTCGATGGGGATGACCTTGGCCTTGGGTGGATCGACATGCACCGGTGGCGGGATGGAGACTGGCCGGGGCGTGGAGGAGGGGCGGCCGGAGAGGGGCACCTGGCCGACGGCTTCTGAGGAGCCGAGCGAGATCCAGAGGAGGGAAGCAACGAATGCGGCGGAGAGCTGAAGAGACTTCATCGCGAAACACCTCGCAGCGGCTTCTTAGCGTGCAGTCAAACATCGGGTACGACGGACGTGCAGGGGTGAAGGAAACTCAGTGTACAAGGAGGACAGCGCTACAACGGCGTAATCTGCAATCTTTTGATAGCGCCAAAATATCCGCCGGGCCGGTCCATGATGGCCGATGGTTGAAGTCGGCTAAACCCTGGGAGGACTGGCTTTTTATGCTGGCATCGGCGGTACGTGTGTACTTGTACGCGTCTGACAGCTATGCAGATTCAATGGGTTCGAACGATTTTGGTTGAACAGGTTTGGTCGTACCCTGCGT
>JANYER010000032.1 GCA_025359825.1 Granulicella sp. | reverse complement strand
CCAGGTGTTGACCTCAGCGACCGTGCAGATGCTGCGCGCAAACCCGAGGGTGGAGTTGAGCTCGTCGACGGTTCCGTAGGCTTCGACGCGAAGGTCGGCTTTCGAGAGGCGAAGTCCGCCGGCGAGACCGGTTTGACCGGAATCACCGGTTTTGGTGGCTATGGACGACATGGGGCTCCTGGGAGGAAAGAATTCAGCACAGAGGACGCGAAGGTTGCGCGGAGGTCACGGAGAAAGGCAAGTGCGGAATACAGGGTTCTTCGCTTCGCTCAGAATGACGGAAGTGTGTGGAGGCTATTTAGTGGGGCGGGGGCCGAAGCAGCGGGCCATGATGGAGGCTTCGAGGCGATGCTGTAGCTCGGGGGGAAAGTCGTAGAGTTCCTGATTGCGATAGATGTTGATGGTCTTGGTGGTACTGTCGAGGACGACCTCGCAGTGGTGGCATTCGGCGATGTGTTCCTCGACCTCTGCCAGAAGTTCAGGGGGAACGGTGCCATCGAAGAAGTCAGTAAGCTTGGCCAGGAAATCGGTGCAGGTCATCGGGATTTACCATCGAGCGCTTGCAGGGGGTTTTGCTGTTTGAAGTAGCGGCTAAGGCGCTCGCGAAGCTGGAGACGCGCGCGCAGGAGGCGGGATTTTACGGCCGGGACGCTCAAGCCGAGGGCCTCCGCGGTCTCCTCGGTGGAGAGATTTTCAATGTCACGCAGGGTAAACACGGTGCGAAAGCCGGGTGGCAGGCCTTGAATGGTCTTGCGCAGGATGTCTGAAAGCTCGCCCTGGCCGTAGAGCTGCTCGGGGTTGGGCCGCCACTCGGCGAAGTCCCGAGGGATGCTGCCTTCTTCGGTGTGGACATCTTCGTCCATGGAGACTGTTTTACTGGTTTTACGCTTGCGCAGGCGCATGAGCGACTCGTTGACCGCAATGCGCACGAGCCAGGTTGAGAATTTGCTGTTGCCCTGGAACTGGTCGAGCTTGGTATAGGCCTTGAAGAAGACATCCTGGGTGATGTCTTCGGCGTCCTCGCGGTTCTGGGTGATGTGCTGGGCAACGCGAAATATCTGCCGGTCGTATTGACGGACGAGTTGCTCAAAGGCTGACGTATCCCCATCTTTAGCCCGGGCGACGAGTGCAACGTCGGGGTGAACTTCATCGGGCTTAGTAGTTGCGGTCTCTGGAGATTGGATGGCTGGCATGAGCAAAGGATGCTTCAAAAAAACGTGGAGCCGCGGCGGGAAACCTGCCCGGCTGCGGCTGGATTCATACTAACGGCATTAGAGGTTGCGAGCAATCCATGCCGCGCGGACTGGCACGGTGAAACGTCTAACGATGTGGGATTTGGACGGGTACATGATTGGGTTCCGGCACGTTTAGACTCAGGACGTGGACGCACGGACAGCCGTCAGCAGCTAGAGTCGTTGTAGGGTCAGGTGTGAGGTCAAGTTGGGCGAGTTGAGATATGGACGGGCAGTTGCGCTTGCGGCAGTGACGTTGGCGGGAACTCTTGCGTTTGGATTCAATTCGGCGGGGCTGAATTCTGGTGTGCAGAAGCCTCCGAATTCGGGGAAGAACAGGGCGCAGGCGCGGTCCGGAGCATCGGCAGGGGTGCGCAAGCCCTCGGTGATTGCGAAGCGAACCGCCGGGAGCGCGAGCGGGAAGGCGGCCCACGCGAAAGTTGCCTTTAGCAAGGTTGCAGCTGGTAAGAGCGTGAAGTCGCGCGCATCGGCGGCCAAGCGAGCGGTCATGGAGACGACCAGGGCGGCGACCGATCGCGTTTTGCGGCTGAACAGCGCGTTTGTGGCTTCGTCGCAGCTTCGTCCGATGGCGCAGCAGCTCGCTTCGTCCAGGAGTTCTGCGGGGTACGCCGGTGTGATGAGTTACGCGCAGACGCATCCGGGTGCGGGCGCAGATACGGCATATCTGGCGCTGGGTCACGCTTATGCGCTCGACCGGCGGTACAGCGAGGCGTTCGACGCGTATCGTCATACCGCGACGGCGGACGACCCGCTAAGCGACTACTCGGACTACCTGGGTGCACAGGTGCTGATGGCAGCGGGGCGTGCGGGCGATGTGTTTCCGCTGCTGGACAAGTTCGCGGATCGGCATCCGGAGAGCATCTTCAACGCCAGCGCGCCGCTACTGATGGCGAATGCATTTATCCAGCAGAAGAACGGGCTGGCGGCGGTCCGGGCCTTGGAGCCGCTGATCGGGACGCCTGAGGGCGAGCGACCAGACTTCAACTATGCGCTGGGCAGGGCTTATCAGACGGCGGGAGACGGGGCCAAGGCGGCCGCAATGTACCGCGGAATCTTCACCGCGACGCCGCTTACGTATGAGGCGTCGCAGTCGCTGGTGCAACTGCAGGTGATGGGAATGACCCCGACGGCAGGGGAGCGCAAGGTGAGGGCAGACCAGGTCTTCAACGCCAAGCGCTACAACGAGGCCAATGCGGAGTACAGCGCGATCCGCAATGACCCGAGCCTGAGCCCGGCCGATCGCGATGCGCTGCAGATTTACAGTGCAGTTTGCGATTTGAAGCTGAAGCGGCTGAGCCGGACGGACGCTGAGCGGCTCCCGGTGACCAGCGACGACAGCGCGGCATTGAAGATGTATTTGCTGGCGGAGATCTCGCGAACGGAGAAGGATCGTGTAAGCCACGACGCCACGATTGCGGCGATGGTGGAGAAGTATCCGAAGAGCCGTTGGCTGGAAGAGGCACTCTATTCAGGCGGGAATATGTACCTGGTGACGCATGATGTCGACCAGGCCATGTACCACTACAAGCTGCTGGTGGAGCGGTTTCCGCTGAGCATCTATGCTCCTTCAGCGCATTGGCGCGTGGCGTGGATGACCTATCGGCAGAGGAAGGTTGCGGACGCGGCGCGGCTGATGGATGAGCAGATCGTGCGTTATGGTGCCGGGCTTGAGGCTCCCTCGGCGATCTACTGGCGGGGCCGGATTTATGAGGATGAGGCCCATGATTTCGCGCAGGCGGAGAACTACTATCGCGCGCTGACGGCGAGCTACACGAATTATTACTACGGCAATCTGGCGAAGCAGCGGCTAACGGTGCTGGGAAAGCAGGCTGCGGTTGAGCCGGCGGCTGCGCTGGCTTCAGTCAGGAAGCTGGTGGTGCCGGATCTGGCGGGGGTGGTTCCGGAGAACGATCCGCATGTGATCAAGGCGAAGCTGCTGGCGAACGCGGCGCTGAACGAGTACATCGGTCCGGAGATTGCGGCGAGCGCGGGGTCGGGGCAGTGGGGCGCGCTGGCGCAGGCTCAGATCTATGCCTCGTACGGGGAGTACACGCGGGCGCTGCAGTCGATGAAGAAGTCGGGGATTTCGTTCTTTGCGATTCCGGCGGCGCAGGTCCCGGTGAGCTACTGGAAGCTGATTTTCCCGCAGCCTTATTGGGGGGCCCTGGTCGCGGATTCGGAGCGCAACGGGCTGGACCCGTATCTGGTGGCGTCGCTGATCCGGCAGGAGTCGGAGTTCAACGCGGGGGCGGTGAGCCCAGCGCATGCTTATGGGCTGATGCAGTTGATCGCTTCGACGGCGAAGCAGAATGCGAAGAAGGAAGGGTTGAAGGGGTTTCAGCCAGGGCAGTTGCTGAATCCTTCGATCAATCTGGAGCTTGGAACGCGGAATCTGAAGGGTGTGCTGGATCGCTTCGGAGGGCAGCCGGAGTACGCGCTGGCGGCTTACAACGCGGGCGACGTTCCAGTGCGGCAGTGGATGGCGAACGGCG
>JANYER010000026.1 GCA_025359825.1 Granulicella sp. | reverse complement strand
GGCTGAGCCAGTGTTGCGGGGGTTGGCTGCGAGGTATCCCAAGAGCTACGAGGCACAGGAGGCGCTCGGGGGAATCTATGCGGAGGCTGGAGATGCGGGGAAGGCGCTGCCATACTTGGAACGAGCGAGCAGGGTGGATCCTAGACAGGCGTTGGGTCATGCGAACCTGGGGGCGGTGTATCTGAAGTTGAACCGTGCAGGCGAGGCGGTGGCGGAATTGCAGAGGGCGGCGGTGCTGGAACCAGGGAATGGGTCGACTCAATCGAACCTAGGGCAGGCGTTGATGGCGACAGGTAAGCCGACGGCGGCGGCGAAGGCATTTGCAGTCGCTGTGAAGGGGGAGCCCGGGAACTGGGACTTGCGATATAACTGGGCGCTGGCGTTGTTCGAATGTGGCGATGCGGCTAGTGCTTCGACGGCGCTTAGGGCGGGGCTGGTGATGGGAAGGACGGATACGGTCGAGTCGCTGGCCGGGGATGTGGCCGAAAAGCTCGGCCAGTTCAAAGAGGCGGCTGAGTTCTACCAGTCGGCGGCGAAGATCAATCCGAGTGACGCGAACCTGTACACGCTGACGGTGGAGTTTTTGCGGCACTGGACGTGGGACCAGGCGATCCAGATTGCGAACTATGGGGCGCAACGGTATCCAGCAAGTACGCACTTCAAGACGGCGACCGGCATTGCGTTATATGGAAGCAACAAGTATCCGGAGGCGGTGGGCGCGTTTTCGGAGCTACTTGCGAAGGAGCCGGAGAACACGTTCTATGCCGATCTGCTGGGGCGTAGCTGTAGCCTGGTGGCGGAGGGGGCAAGCGTGGATTGCGCAGGGTTGGAGGCGTTTGCGCAGCGGCATCCAGAGAACGCGCGGGCGGCGATGTATGCTGCCACGGCGATTCTGCATCGTCCGGTGTCAGGGCAGGACATGGCGAAGGTGGAGGGATTGCTACAGCAAGCTGTAGCCTCGGATGCCAAGTTGGCAGAAGCGTACTATGAGCTGGGCGTGTTGAAGCAGCAGCGGTCGGATTGGAAGGAAAGCGTTGGCTCATTGGAGCAGGCGATTGCGCTGCGTCCAAGCTATCCGGAGGCACACTACCGTTTGTCGCGGGCTTACTCGCACCTAGGAATGCGGGTTGAGGCCCAGAAACAGATGGCATTGCAGCAGCAGTTCGCACAGGAAGAGAAGGACCATCTGAACACGAGAATGCAGGAGGTAGTGACATTTCTTCTGAAGGCAAATTGAGGCGTGGATTGATGTCCGGCGTGAATGCATCGTTGCATGATCTTGCGGCGCAGCAGGGCTGGAACCGGCGGGAGTTTCTGCGAACTGCCGTAGGCACGGCGGCGGGTGGGGCACTGAGTGGGTTTACGCCGCTACGGGCGATGGGGATTCCGCGGGCGCGGAAGGCGGTCGTAGTAACGTTTGGGGGCGGGGCGCGGGACGAGGAGACCTTTGCTCCAGAGGGGCAGGAGAACATTCCGCGGATGCTGGGGGAATTGATTCCGCAGGGGACGTTCTTTACGCAGGTAATTAATCATGGAATTCTGGGACATTATGTGGCGACGGCTTCGCTGGCGACGGGAGCGTATGAGACGCTGAACAACTTTGCGCTGACTCCTCCGAAAAACCCTACGGTATTTGAGTACTTTCGGCGGGACCTGAAGCGGCCGGCGGAGGATGCGTGGGTGGTGGCGCCGAGCAATGGTTTCAACCGGATTGGGTGTTCCGACAGTCGGGCGTATGGGTTGGGGGCGCAGGTGTTGCTGCCGAAACAGCTACTGGCAGCAGCGATGGCAGGTCGCGGCGGTGTGGACTTTGAGCATCTGCTGCGGGACAACTATGAGTCGGCGGCGGCGAACCCGGTGGCGGCGATGCGGGACGAAGAGATCCATAGGACGGCGGAGATATTGAAGCTGTCGCTGGATGATTTTCGGGCTCACGCGCAGAGCCTGGCGAGTCCGGATGAGCTTTCGGTTTATATTGCACGGCAGTTGATGCGGCAACTTGCGCCGAGCCTGCTTTGGATTACGCTGCACGATATCGATATTGCGCACTCGGGGGCGTACTCGCTGTATATCGATGGGATACGGCGGTCGGACCGGCTTTGCGCGGAGATCTGGCGGGCAATTGAAACGGACCCGGAGTACAAGGGGCGGACGACGATGTTTATTCTGCCGGACTTTGGGCGGGACTCGGACACGAACCCCGGGGGAAATGGGTTCCAACATCACCGAACGGGTGACGCGCTCTCGCGGACGACGTGGATGATGGTGCTGGGGCCAGGCGTGCGGCAGAATGCGGTGGTGGACAGGCCAGTGGATTCTTTGGACCTGGTCCCGACGCTGGGGTCGAAGCTAGG
>JANYER010000258.1 GCA_025359825.1 Granulicella sp. | reverse complement strand
GTCTTGGCGTCGATGGTTTTGGCGTGCGCGGTGAAAGACAGGGCTACGGTGAGGGCGGCGACGAGCGAGAGTGAGGCGGTGTGCATGGTGACTCCGGAGCGGGTGGTTGGGGGCCGTGAGGTTATCCCGTGACTGAATTTTGGCGGCGAGTTGGGCTCGATGAGGTGGAACTGCATCCTACGGTGCTGACGCTATGGATCACGCATTTGAATCGAAGCCCAGGGTTTTTGTTGTCGATGACGAACCCGAGATTGCCAAGTTGCTGGTGGTGATGTTGCAGCTCAACCTGATGGACGCGGTACCGTACTTCGACTCTGCTGAGGCGCTGGCCGCTGCGAAGAAGACTCCGCCGGACTATCTGATTTCGGACATTGTGATGCCGCAGATGAGTGGGATCGAACTGGCGCTGGCGTTCGCACGAGACGTGCCGAGCTGCAAGGTGCTGCTGTTCTCCGGGCAGGTCGACGCTGCCGAGCAGGTGCAACGGGCGAACGAAGGCGGCCATAACTTTCAGCTGCTGCAGAAGCCTGTTCACCCGAAGCTGCTGGTGGAGGCGTTGGTCAGCCTTTAGTTGGAGCATGGCTATTCCACTTGGCATTGCTGGCCTTTCTATTTTGACTCGACGGTTACGAGATGGATTTTGCCGAGGATGCCGGAGGGTACGGGTTTGACCTGGTCGAGGTCCTGCATCTGGAAGCGGTCTCCATATTTGGCAACGAGCGGCTTGTAGTCGTGGGGCGGCAGGGCGGCCCAGGCGTTGATGGCGGTGTTGTAGACGCGAATCTCGATGCGATTGACGCCGGGTTTGAGGAGGCTGGAGACGTCAAGGCGGTAGGGTGGGTGCCAGAGGGCTCCGGCGCGCTGGCCATTAATGAAGACGATGGCGGCCTCGTGAATCGGTGGGTCGTACCAGGCGCGCATGCCGGGGCCGGTGCGGGTGACGAGCGGGTTGGGTTGACCGTCAGGCCCGAGGGCTGCGTGCTCGGGGGGCGAGTTGGGAGCACCGGGGAGGGGGGTGCCGCCGACGACTTCAAGGTAGGAGGTGCCCGGTACACGGTTCAGGGTGAAATCGCGGGTATATATGGCTTCGCCGGAGTAGTTTTTGGTGGCTGGGTCGGCTAGCCAGTCGGTGAGGGTGGATTGGGTGATTTTTTTGTTGATTGCGGGGAAGCTGATATGCCAGCCGATGGATAGATCGGAGAAATCAGACGCTTGATCGGAGGGAAGTACCACCTGCTTGCCGCAATAGTTTGACCCTGTTCTGGAAGAGTCTCGTTGATGGCCAGAGAATACGAATGCCCGAGATTCATAGGGTGCAAGGCGTAGTGGGATGCAAGCACTTCCGATAGAAGACGTAGTGCCGGTGTTGGCGTTCCATTCTTCACCGTCAAGGAAGCTGGTCTCAAGAGTTACGGTTGCGTTGATGGTTTGATTGGAGGTATTGGCTATGAAGTAGATGTCAACGTAGGGAAGCTTGCGACGAATGAATCCTAGCTGATCTTGATTTGAGGAGGTCTGAAAGTCAGGTTTGATGCTCTTGTGCAATGCTTCTCCGATCTCACTGATGTTTGAGACGAATGTGACAGATGTGTAGCCTTTGGAAAGTTCAGCCATTAGCGGCGAAGGCTTGCCATCGGAATCTAGCGTGGGAGCACGACCTACTGCGATGACTGAGAAGGGTGGGCGTAGATTCGTAATCATCTTGGTGTGATTAACGAGAGTCGCAATGGCCTTGAAAGGGATTCGATCAGTTGGAGGAATAATGAGAATTTCGTAGTTACTTAAGCTTCCTTTGCGGTTGAGTGTGTCGGCGTCGACGAAGTCGAAGTTGTACCCAGCGGAGAGAATTGCAGAGATCAGTTCGCTGGGAATGAGTTTCTGTAGGGCTCCTGTGACTGTTACTTTGCCGGGGGAGAAGTTGGCCCATGCGTCGTCGGTGGGGAGGAGGATGGCGACCTGGTTGGCGGGTTGGCCTTGGCGGAGGAGGGAACTGATGCGGGTGATGTAGCGGGTAACGTCGGGCATGACGGGGTGCCAGGGGTTGTGATCGTTGAAGGCTCCGGCGGCGTAGAGGCTCCAACCGGGTTCGGGGACCTTAGGGGTACCGTCTGAGTTCGGGGGTGGGGAGTAGGGCCACCCGTGGAAGATGAGCTGGTTCTCGCCCATGATGAAGTCGATGTCAGCTTCAGCTTTCATGTCCAGCGGCGTGGCGCGGAATACGGGGGAGTGGAGCCAGGTAAAGGTCTCGCCGGAGGTGACGTTATTGCCGAAGACATGATTTGCAGAGGTGGCCCAGCGGAGTGTGGAAAACTGGCGCCATTGCGGGCCTTCACCTTCAGGGAGAGCTACCAGTTTTTGACTTGAAAATGTAACTGCTGGTTCTCCATAGGTTTGCGAGCGAAACTTCGTGTGATGCGCGATAGCCCAGTTATTGATCTGAGTCAGGTAGTTTTGGTTAACAAGTTCAGTGAGAGTCTGGCCCCAGTCGTGCCTTACCTGTTCAGCGGCGGGGGTACCCCCGGCTACAAGTTCGGGAAGATGGGGGAGGAGATCGTAGCCGCGACGGCGTTTGAACTCGGCGGGAAGGCCGGGAGTCCAGTCGGAACCGTAGGCCTCGAGGGAGTCGGAGAAGACGGCGTAGGGCGGAGTGGTGCCGAAGGATTTGAGGAGGGGTTCGCCTACGGATTTGAGGTGGGTGGCTACGGCTTTGTGGCTGAAGGTGTCGAGCACCCAGCCCTCGGAGCCGACGGCGGCGCGCTTCACCTGCTGGCCGGTGTGGGATTGGACGAAGAGGAGGACTGTGCGGGGGGAGTCGGAGGGTGGAATGACTGGGTTGGCATCAGGAGCGGCGTCGAAGGTGACGGCGGTGGAGGCGTCCCAGTTGTGGGTGGGCTTGGATGCGGCGGTGTTGTTGACGAGGGAGATGGAGATGATGGATTCGCCTTCAGCCAACTTGGCTTTTGGGAGCGAGGTTGCGCCGGGAGCAAGGGGGATTTCGACGATGCGGAGGCGGGTGGCGGCTTCGTCCAGGGTGGTGGCGGCTCCGCCGTAGGGCCAGCCGGAGCCGAGGGTCACGTCGACGCGGAGGCCGAGCTTTCGCGCTTCGGTCTGGGCGTAGCGGACGTTGGCCAGCATCTCAGGGCCGACGAAGGGTTCGTTGACCAGGCCTTTGGAGGGGTCATCGAGGACCTGGGGGTAGACGAAGGCGAGTTCGACGCCGCCGATTCCGTCGGCTTTCATCTGCTGGAGCTCGCGAAGGATCTCGGGTTTTTCCACCGCCGTACCGAACCACCACCAACGCATCATGGGGCGAGCTTCGGGGGATGGATTCAGGAACTGTTGCTTTAGGTCTATTGGTTTATCTGCTGCAAATAAATGGCTTGATGCAAATGAAACTGATAGTGCCGCGAGCAGGGTCCAGGCCTGGAGGGTGCTGTGGAAGGGCTGTGGAAATCTTGCGGAGATGCGAGTCATGGGCTATTCCTGTTTGCTTTTCGTCTGCTCGGGGGTGGGGCCGTCGAGCATGGGTTGGGCCAGGCCAGCTACCTTGGGGGTTGAGGTGGATGGCAGGAGATCGAAGATGACGATTTCGTTGCTGCCTTTGCGGAGCCAGGGGGCGGGGACATAGAGGGTCTGTTGAGGGCCGACGTTCCAGTAGCGGCCGAGGGGGTGACCGTTGATCCAGGCTGCACCTTTGCCGAGGGCGCGGATGTCTAGGAAGGTATCGGCGGGGTTTGAGAGGTTGAAGGTGGCTTTACTGAAATGGGGGCTTACTGTGGTGGAGGTGGGCTTGAAATGGGCCGGCAGAGCGGTCATGGGAAGGGGGTAGACCTGCCACTGCTTGCTGATAGGGGCACCGCCGAAGGTGACGGGACCCAGGATGCCTTTGGCTCCGTTGCGCATGGCACGGCTGGAGTTAATGCGACCGTCATTAGCGACGAGGATGTCGAGGCGTCCGCTGGTGGGGGCCTGGAGGGGGAGGGTGGTCTGTTTGCTGCGGGAGTCGAGTGTGCCGAGGAGGGTGCCGTTGAGGTAGATGGCGGCGAAGTCGTGAAGGTCGGCGATGGTCAGGTCGCCTGAAGCTGCCTTGAGCTGGGTGCG
>JANYER010000472.1 GCA_025359825.1 Granulicella sp. | reverse complement strand
ATCTCACGTCAATGTCAACCGAAGCGCGGTGTAAGCAAGACAATTTGTTCAAGCATGCTTTGCTCGAGAACAGATTTGTCAGGATTTGCCTGCTTATAGCGAATCTGTACGCGCTTGTCTTTGAGCTGGCGAACGAAGTCGTCGGCGTCGGATTCTTTCTGAAATTCGTGGGCGTAGCTGCCGGAACGGTACTCTTCGACAAAGTAGGAGTACTGAAGGACTGCTTGAAAGCGAGCGGTCTTAGGGATCGGTAAAACCTGACCGCCGAGGATGATGCCTTCTATAGATGGCCAACCCTGAGCTATATTTTCGAGTCGCCTCTTTCGCCATCTGCGCCAGAAGAGGGCTATCCAAGCGAAGCCGAAGTATATCCCATAGCGAATTGCATAGCCCCATAAATGTGTGTCGCCTGTATTCATGGGGTTACGGTATCACGGTGCGTGCGGAGCCTAAGGTTTTTAGTTGAGGCGTTGGAGGCGGGCGACTAGTTTTTCGGCGAGGGGTTCGCCGGACTCGGTCCAGAGGAGGCGGCTGGAGATGCCGCAGTGTTTTTCTACGGAGAGGGTGAAGGCGAGGAGTAGCTCGATGTTTTGCTGGATGCGCTTCTGGGCGAGGGCTCGGAGGTCTTCATCTTCAAGGGAGTCTTCCAGAGCTATGTCGTCCATGACCCACGGGGTGTCGAGGCCGAAGTCAATGCGGATGTGGCCGTTCTGCTCGAAGCCGGCGTCGTCGAATTCGGGGCCGAAGCCGAGGATGCGGACGGTGGCGGGGCGGAGCTTCCAGAGGGGGTCGAGCTGGGTGCTGGCGGAGGACTCTTCGTCGAGGTAGGCTTCTACCTCCTCGTCTTCTATTTCTCTACCAGCAGGGCTGCGGCGGGCTGGGGTGGCTTCGAGCTCGGGGGACCAGAGGTTCCAGCGCATCTCGAACTCTACGGCCATGTCGTCGTGGAGGTGCTCGGTGGCGTCGGCGACGGCATTTTCGATGATGGAGTCGGAGGTGTCTACGGAGCGGGAGTCGTTGACGTAGAGGCGCTGGTAGGTGGGGGACTCGGTGAAGTTGATGGGGTAGACGGTGGCGGCGGCGACGCGCGAGGAGGTGGGTTCGCCGGTGTTCTCAGCGGAGGCAGAGGGCGCGGTGACGCGGGCGAACTGGCGCAGAACCGAGGTGAGGGCGGTGGGAAGTGCTTCGAAACGAAAGTTGGGGAACCAGAGGCTCAGGTAAAGCTGATCGGCCATAGTTCTAGGGTACTAGAGCATTTCTCCTGATGCTGTGCAGGGGAAGATTTTGTTAGAGGCCATTTTTCTTGACCAAAAATGGCCATTAAACCCGAGCTTCGCTCAACACCCTCAGGAGAAATGCTTTAGGTACTCGGTGGGAGGTACAGGGTGAGATGATGGTAGAGGCGGACGCATGAATTTTTCAGTTGAGAGATTGCGGATTTGGTTGCTGGCAGGGGCGGGCCTGCTGGTGGTGGTGATCGCTGCTTTCCTGGGGTATGCGCACTATCGTGCGAACCGGTTTATCAAGGACCTGCCGGGCAAGCTGGGGATGGATATTCGCCAGGAGACGAACGGGTTTACGTACTCGCAATCGGTAAAGGGCAAGACGATCTATACGATCCACGCGGCGAAGGCTGTCCAGCGTAAGGATGGGAAGGTGACGCTGCACGATGTGGGAATCGTGCTGTATGGGCGGGGGGACGGGAGTGCGGACCGGGTAGACCGCATCTATGGCAGCGAGTTTGAGTACGACCAGAATGCTGGGCTGGTGCGGGCGATGGGTGAGGTGCATATCGATCTGCAGGCTCCGATGCCGGCAGATGCTGCGGCGAAGGCGGAGTATGCGAAGGGGCATGAGGTGGCTACGGCGGAGCATGGGGGGGAGCATGAGGATGACCGGCTGATTCATGTGAAGACGAGTGGGCTGGTGTTTCTGCAGAAGCTGGGTGTGGCGGCGACGGACCAGGACCTGGAGTTTACGTATAGCGGGATGACGGGCAATGCTCATGGTGCGGAGTACAACTCGGATACGGGGGTGCTGGTGTTGCAGTCTGCGGTGAAGGTGAGTGGAGTGAAGAGTGGTGAGCCCACGGTGCTGACGGCTTCGCGGGCAGAGATAGACCGGCAGAGCGATGCCGTGTTGTTGAACCATGCGACCTACACGGTGGTGGGGGGTAAGACGGGTTCGCGGGTGGCGAAGGCGGAGCGGGTGAAGGCTACGATGCGGCATGGTGGTTCGGTCGAACGGGTGATGGCGGAGGACGGGGTTTCGATGATGGATGGTATGGGGGCCACGGTGACGGCTACCCGGGCTGACGCGCATATCAACGAGGCGAACCAAGCGCAGACGGCAGTGCTCTCGGGAGCGGTGCGGTATGTTGCGGACGAGGCTTTGCAGCAGACTCGCGGTGAGGCTGAGGAGGCGCGTGGGAGCTTCGACAAAGCGGGGCGGCTGGATCATGCGGTGATGACCGGGGCGGTGCATCTGCATGAGCGGACGCGGGCGTCGGCTACGGTGCAGGATGCGTGGAGTGAGCGGGATCTTGTGGCGAAGGGGTTGGAGCTGAAGTTTGTGCAGGGTGTGGCTGGGCCGAGCGGAACTGATACGGACGCGAAGAAGTCGCGATTGCAGCTTCGGGAGGCGAAGGCTTCGGGGGATGCAAAGCTGGTGGTGTTGACGGCTCCGGTGGCGGGTACTGGCGGCGCTAAGGCTGGATGGCGGACGGATACTCTATCGGGCGATGTGCTGACGGCGGATATGGGTACGAAGGATGGGCGTCCGTTGCTGAAG
>JANYER010000254.1 GCA_025359825.1 Granulicella sp. | reverse complement strand
GGCGCAGAAACAGGTTCGCCTGGATGCCACCACCGTTTCGGGCTACCATACCGGAGGCGAAGACAGTCTCTTTCAGTTCGGACATAGCAAAGATGCTCCGGATTTGCTGCAGGTCAAGGTCATGATGGCAAGCCTCGATCCGCTGGGATTGCCTCTGGTCACCCAGGTGGTGTCGGGAGAGCGCGCCGACGATGGGTTGTATGTGCCCATCGTGGAGCGGGTTTGCGGCTTGTTGGCGGCGTCTGGTCTGCTGTTTGTGGGCGATTGTAAGATGAGCGCGCTTGCCACGCGCGCCTACATTTATGCGCGTGGGCACCACTACCTGACGCCCTTGGCTCTGGTGGGAGCCACGGCCCAGGAGATGCCTGTGTGGATCGCCCACGCGCGGACAGCGCTGCAAACCCGCTTCGGCTTGGTCTGCCTGGATACCGAAGAAGCGGAGCAAGCCTGGGAACAGGGCTATGAATTTACGCGGGAGTGTCAGGCTACGGTGGACGCGCAGGCGATTACCTGGAAGGAGCGCGTGCTGATGATCTACTCTGGTTCCTACAAACAGACGCTTTCGCGCGGTCTGGCGGAGCGGTTGGCGACGGCCAAAGCCAAGCTTTTGGCGCTCACTCCCGCTCCGTCTCGGGGGAAACGTCAGATTTCGGAGGAAGCGGCGCTGGTGAAGGCGGCAGAGGCGATTGTTCGCACCCAGCATCTGGAAGGACTGTTGACTTACACGTTTGCGCGTCAGGAGAGTACGCAGATCCGGTATGTAGGACGCGGTCGGGGGAGCGAGACGCGCCCCACGCAAACGACGACCACGGTGCGCTACCAGATCACCGGGGTCGTGGAGAACACCGAGGCGATTGCTGGAGTGCAAGCGGGGTTCGGCTGGCGTGCTTTTGTCACCGATGTCGCCGACGAGGAGTTGAGCCGTGCGCAGGCAAAGGAAGTGTATCGGGACGAATGGTTGATTGAGCGCGGTTTTCATCGTCTGAAGGGGGCTCCCTTGTCTCTGAACCCGTTGTTTGTCAAACGTGACGACCAGGTTTGCGGATTGATCCATTTGTTAAGCCTGGCCGTGCGTATTTTGACCTTGATCGAGTACGTAGTGCGCCGTGGTTTAGCCGCATCGGGCGGGTCTCTAGTAGGTCTGCACCTGGAGAACCCAAGGAAAGCGAGTGTGTCTCCAACGACGGAACGTTTGTTAAAGGCTTTTTCCAGGGTAACGCTGACACTGGTGCATTTGCCGGATCGGGTCTTGCGTCATGTTACTCCGTTGACGCCGCTGCAAATGCAGATTTTAGAACTGTTGAACCTGTCTCCCGACATCTATCACTCGCTTGCACAGAATTCAGGATAGGCGGGAGAGATTACGCGAATGGTGAGTTACAATATAAAAGATGATTTTGATATACTAAACTGGCCCACTTCGCCAGCCCAAACTGGCCCACTTTGACAATCGAGATTGGCCCACCTCTTCTCACTTTAGCGGCTACTCTGTAACTGGATTAATCCAGCTCAAGGAGAGCCCAATGGACAGGAGAACCAAGGTGGAACTATTTGAACAATTGCGCCGAGAATATGAGTTCGGCGTCTGAACCATATCCGGAGTGGCCAGCAAGTTTGGTGTGCATCGGCGTCAAGTGAGACAGGCACTGCAGAGTGCGGTCCCACCGCAGCGTCCGGTAGTGGTGCGCCCCCGTCCTGCACTGGATCCGGTCAAGCCCTTTATAGAGGCGATCCTCGTCGCCGACAAGAACGCACCGCGCAAGCAACGCCATACCGCTCACCGGATCTGGAGCCGCCTGCGTGAGGAGATGCCTCAGCATTGCGTGTCTGCCTCAACCGTGCGCGCCTACGTACGAGAGCGTAAATGGGAACTGGGACTTTCGGGCAAAGCGATCTGCATCCCCCAGGATTATGCGTGGGGACAGGAGGCTCAGGTCGATTGGTACGAAGCCTACGTCGTGCTGGCAGGCGAGCGCGTCAAGGTGCAAATCTTCAACATGCGCAGCATGAAGAGTGGAGCGGCCTACCACCGCGCCTACCTGCATGCCACGCAGCAGGCGTTTTTCGACGCGCATGAACACGCTTTCGCCTATTTTGGCGGCGTCTTTCCCCTGCTGCGCTACGACAACCTGGCCAGCG
>JANYER010000030.1 GCA_025359825.1 Granulicella sp. | reverse complement strand
CCATACAGCCCCCGGTCCAGCAGCTCCCACCGGTTCAGACTCCCGCCCCCGGCAAGAAGGGTAAGCCCTCAGCAGCCTCCGCTGCCCTGCCTGCGGCAACCCTGCCCCCCACCCCCACAACCCAGGACACTGCATCCGCAGCTCCGCCCGTCGATGAGCTCTACAAGACCGCCTTAGGCGACTACATGTCAGCCAAGTACACCCTGGCGGCTACCGAATTCGGCGACGTCATCAAGTACTATCCCGAGAGCCCACTCGCCGGAAACGCCTTCTACTACCACGCTGAGATCGACTTCCGCGCCGGCAAATACGCCGCGGCAATCAAGGACTACGACAAGGTCATCGAGCAATACCCCGACAACAACAAGGTGCCCGTCTCCCACCTGCATAAGGGCCAGGCCCTCATCGCCCTGAAGCAAAACGACGCTGGCGTCCGCGAGCTGCGCGCCCTCATCCAGCGCTTCCCCAACTCGCCCGAAGCACTCTCAGCCCGTAGCCGCCTCAACGGCATGGGAGTCCCCATCGCCCCACGTCGCCCGGCTGGCCAGTAGCCTCTACGCGCTAGTTTCGAATCGCTCGCATCAGGCTCTCGATCTCGGTCCGCTGCTCGCCCGTCACAGGCAGCAGCGGCAACCGGGGTCGTCCCCCGTAGTAGCCGTTCAGATCGCACCCATACCGAATTCCCGCCGACCCCAGCTCTCCTTCAATCCGCGCCGCCGCCACCTCGATTCGTGTCTGTTTCTCCTCAGCCAGTGGTTGGTCGTCATCCTTCCACGCCGCCAGTACTTCGTAGCAGCCTTGCGGAGCGGACGCAGCAAACGCCGGCATCACGCCCGTCGCTCCAGCCCGCAAAGCCTTCAGCATCCGCGTCGTCGTTCCCGCCAATATCTGAAAGCCAACCTGCTTGCTCCGCGTCTTAAGCATCGGTTTAGGAGGAGCAACCGCCAGTGCCGTAGCACCATCGGTCAACGAGTCCAGCGAGATGAACGTAGACCCGGCAGCTGTATCGCGTTGCGCCAGCATCCGGCCTGTGACAGCAGCGAACACATGCGTCACAGTCGCCTCACGCTTCACAAAAGCGGTGCTCGCCTTGAGTGCTGTGATCACAGCAGCATCGCCTTCGCCCTCCACCACACCCAGAACATTCTCATGACCTGCAAGCTCCAGCACCAACTCCGCTGAAAGCCGTCCAGCAGCAGAGCTCACCAGCACCACCGGCAATGGTGATTGATCCGCCACGGTCTGAAAGTAAGCCAGCGTCTCCTTGGCGATCATCTCGCTGGCGATCCTATTGTCACCGCGCAGAGTATTCGGCAGCCCCACCAGCACCGCGTCATAACCCAATCCCGCAGCGTAGCCGGCCAAGTCGAGCGTGGCAAAGACGCTGTCCCGCGATACGCCTGCCAGCATCACCTTCTCGATCGCTGCCGCTTCCATCGCGGAGGCCAGAGCCTCGCGCGTCTCGGCATCAGTCAGCAGGCTTGCATCGCCGGCATCACTCATCACGGCAAAGCCCGCCGCAGGGGTCTTCGAGTAGCGGTCCACATTGTGTTCCAGCTTGCGGAGGTTCAGGCGGCCATCGGGATAGAACGGCGTAGACAGTGGTAGAAAAAGTCCATCAAGCAACATAACTCTATTCTAAGAGCCTTCTGCCTTCTAGGCGAACTTCAACGCAAGCTCTTTACCGTCAACTCAAATCCCACCAGGCCCGTCCAGCAGTCTCGTTATCACGCAGGAACGCCTGACACAAAAGGCGTAGTCAAACCTTGCCTCAGTCGCGACCGGATGCAGTACTCTCAACTGAGACAGCTGGAGCAGTTTCCTATGGATGCACAAGGGAGGCTTCGCTCGTATGGCCTTTTCTTTCAACGAAACGGTGCTGAACCACGGCATCCATTCCACAGCTACAGGAAGACCGCTCTATGGCCATCAAACAGGACATTACGCAGGGAAAATCGCTCGGAGACCTGGGCCGCGAGGCCTTCTGGTTCCTCACCCACACGCTCATCGCCGTGCTGGTGCTGGGGCTCGCCATCGGCGGAATGTCGATGACCCACCCCGACCCCGATACCACCGCTCCCAAGCTGCTCGGCACGGTGCTTGCATTCCTGGTCCCCATGATCGGCGGCTTCATCATCGCCAAGGCGCAACAGAACGTCATCGCCCGCTACATCTGGATCTCCGGGCTGCTGCTCTTCTCAGTCGTCTGCGTATGGGTGCTCGACCTGCCCACCGGCAACGGTCTCTGCGAGCACTGCGGCGCGGTTGAAAAGCTTACCCGCACCTTCTTCGACATCTCCAACGGCAGCGGCCTGATGGGCGGCGACGGTCTGCTCGTCGGCACCTGGACACCGCTCGCCATGATCGGCTATTCCATCGGAGCCCGCTTCGGCCTCGACGAATACAGCGAGTAGCAATCGCGTGTACAGAGAATAGCAACTGCGGCAGCGCTAAACCTCTGCCGCAACCCTGTCCGCGTGCAACGTCTGTAGCGCAATCACACTCAACACACCCTTCTGCAGTGCAGCGATTCCCTCCGCCGCAGCACGTGCAGCCGCCAGCGTCGTAATGGTCGGAATCCGCGCCAGCACAGCCGCACGTCGAATCGCCTGCTCGTCGAAGAACGTGTCCTGCCCTCGCGGAGTATTCACGATCAGCTGAATGCGGTCGCCCTTGATCAGGTCCACCACGTTCGGACGCCCTTCTTTCACCTTGTACACCCGCTCCGGACGGATCCCGGCAGCCTCCAGCACCGCCGCCGTACCGTGCGTCGCCACCAGGTGAAAGCCCATATCCTGGAAGTCCTTCGCCAGCGATACCAACCCGTCCTTGTCATGGTCGTTTACGCTCAGGAAGATCGTTCCGGCCAGCGGAAGTGTCTGTCCGGCAGCACTCTGTGCCTTGGCAAACGCCTCGCCGAAGTTGTCCGCCACACCCATCACTTCGCCGGTCGACTTCATCTCCGGCCCAAGCACGGTGTCTACGCCAGGGAACTTGCCCCACGGAAACACGGGTGACTTCACAAAGAAGTGCGAGCCCGTGCCCAGATCCCTACCGCTGGCAACCTGCTCCGGCAGCATCTCCTTCAACTTGCGACCTACCATGATGCGCGCAGCAATCTTCGCCAGCGGAATCCCCGTAGCCTTCGAAACATACGGCACCGTACGCGAAGCACGTGGATTCACTTCAATCACGAACACCGTGCCACGCTGAATCGCAAACTGGATGTTCACCAGTCCGCGGACACTCAATGCCTGCGCCAACTGCCGCGTATAGACACGAATCGTATCCAGCACCTCCGGAGCAATGTCAACCGCCGGCAGCACGCAGGACGAGTCGCCGGAGTGGATCCCAGCCTCTTCAATATGCTGCATGATGCCCGCGATCACAACGTCATCACCATCACACAAAGCATCGACGTCCACCTCAGTCGCGTCCTCCAGGAAGTGGTCGATCAGCACCGGCCGCTCCTGCGAGTACTCGATCGCCGTACTCATGTACCGCACAA
This sequence comes from Granulicella sp., assembly GCA_025359825.1. Lineage (GTDB taxonomy): Bacteria > Acidobacteriota > Terriglobia > Terriglobales > Acidobacteriaceae > Edaphobacter. Next base: position 2,178 of record JANYER010000030.1, on the reverse strand, counting down.
TAGCTTCATCGTCGTAAGCAATCACCATGGCGCGTCCGCCCAATACGTAGCTGGGTCGTACCAGCACCGGATACCCGACACGGTTCGCACCCGCCAGAGCCTCTGGCACACTGGTCGCCATCGCACCTTCAGGCTGCGGAATCTGCAGCTCCGTAATCAGCTTGCCGAAACGCTTGCGGTCTTCTGCCAGGTCGATCGACTCCGGCGAGGTCCCAATAATCGGCACTCCAGCCGCCTTCAGCGGTAGACTCAGGTTCAACGGAGTCTGCCCGCCGAACTGTACGATCATCCCAATCTCCGCACCTGACGAAGCCTCATGCTCATACACCGAGAGCACATCCTCCAGCGTCAGCGGCTCAAAGTACAATCGGTCGCTGGTGTCATAGTCCGTCGAAACAGTCTCCGGATTGCAGTTCACCATGATCGTCTCGTAGCCGTCTTCACGCAGCGCAAACGCGGCATGGCAGCAGCAGTAGTCGAACTCGATGCCCTGCCCGATGCGGTTCGGCCCGCTGCCCAGGATCATGATTTTCTTTTTGTTGGTCGGCGGCGCCTCGTCCTCTTCGTCGTAGCAGCTATAGAGGTACGGGGTGTAGCTCTCAAACTCTGCCGCGCAGGTGTCCACCAGTTTGAAGACCGGCATCACGCCCAGCTTCTTGCGCAGCGCACGAACCTCTGCAGTACCAGCCGCTCCTTCCAGGCCCCAGCCCGCCGCCAGCCGCTCGTCTGAGATGCCCATCTGCTTCGCCATCCGAAGCTCATGCTCCGTTACTTCAGCAATAGGCTTCTGCGCAATCGCCTGGATCTCATCCGTAATCTGCTTGATCTGGTGCAGGAACCAAGGGTCCATTGAGGTCATCCGCCCAACCTCGCGCACCGACATGCCGCGCTCAAACGCGTAGCGCACATACGCCAGCCGGTCCGGATGTGGAGTCACCAGCCGTTGCGTCAACCGCCGCGGCTCAATGTCCTGCGCCGTCGCTTTCTTACCCGTCTCCAGCGACCGCACCGCCTTCATCATCGCTTCCTTGAAAGTCCGCCCTATCGCCATCACTTCGCCCACCGACTTCATCTGCGGCCCAAGGCCCTCATCGGCTCCGGGAAACTTCTCAAACTGCCACTTCGGAATCTTCACCACCACGTAGTCGATGGTCGGCTCGAAGCAAGCCGGCGTCGCCTTCGTAATGTCGTTCTGAATCTCATCCAGCGTGTAACCGACAGCCAGTCGCGCTGCAATCTTTGCAATCGGAAAGCCCGTAGCCTTCGAAGCCAGCGCCGATGACCGCGACACACGCGGGTTCATCTCGATCACCGTCATCCGACCGTTCTGCGGATTCACCGCGAACTGTACGTTGCTACCACCCGTCTCCACACCAATCTCACGGATACATGCAATGGCCGCATCGCGCATCCTCTGGTACTCGCGGTCGGTCAACGTCTGCGCCGGAGCGACCGTAATCGAGTCACCGGTATGCACGCCCATCGGGTCGAAGTTTTCAATCGAGCAGATGATGATGACGTTGTCCTTCAGGTCACGCACCACCTCCAACTCATACTCCTTCCAGCCGAGTACGCTCTCTTCGATCAGGCACTCACTCACCGGCGATAGGTCGATGCCGCGCGAAAGAATCTCCGTCATCTCCTCACGGTTGTACGCAATACCGCCGCCTGAGCCACCCAGCGTGAACGAAGGCCGAATCACCACCGGGAACCCGATCTTCGCCGCAAACTCCAACCCGCCGCTCACGGTGTTGACCAGCGCAGAGCGCGGCATGTCCAAACCAATCTTGGTCATCGCATCTTTGAACAGCAGCCGGTCTTCAGCCTTCTTAATAGCCTCCAGCTTCGCGCCGATCAGCTCGACGTTGTACTTCTCCAGCACGCCCGATTCAGCCAGGTCGACCGCAAGGTTGAGCGCCGTCTGCCCACCCACCGTCGGCAGCACTGCGAAGACACCCGAGCCAGGCGTCATCATCTCCACCTCGACGCGGATGATCTCTTCCACGTAAGCCGCATTCAACGGCTCGATATACGTACGGTCCGCAACTTCAGGGTCAGTCATGATCGACGCCGGGTTCGAGTTCACCAGCACCACTTCATAGCCTTCAGCCTTCAGCGCCTTGCACGCCTGCGTACCGGAGTAGTCGAACTCAGCCGACTGTCCAATCACAATCGGCC
>JANYER010000430.1 GCA_025359825.1 Granulicella sp. | reverse complement strand
ACTTGTTGAAGCCCTTGGTCTCGGCGATGGCGAGCTTGCAGAACTCGGTGCCGGTGCAGGCGATTGCGCCGCGCCAGAAGGGCGAGACGTTCACCTGGAGGCCAAGGGTGTTGAGCTCGATGACGAGCGCGGCAGTCTCGCGGTCCGGCACGTTGGGGATGAGGATGTTCTGACCGATGGTGGCGCGAAGCTGGCCGTCGGCGTACTTGTCCGCTAAGTTCGCCAGCGCGATGAGCTGATCTGCCGTGATGCGTCCGTTGAGGACCGAGGCCCCGACGGCGGAGAGGCCGGGCTGCTTCTGGGGCGTGATGCCGACGTGGTCGCGATAGATGTCGGCGGGGACGATGCCTTGCTCGACTTCAGGGGAGACGGGGCTGGGGTCGAGCTGGTAGCCGAGCTTGGCCTCGATGGCTTCGAGCATGGACTGCGCGGTCCAGCCGTGCTTCATGAAGAGGTACTTGATGCGAGCGTGGGTCCTGCTCTCTCTTAGAGCCGTCTGTTCTTTAAAAATGCGGACAACGGCGGTAACGACGTCGATGGCCTTATCCTGCGGGATGAAGGCGGGGATGCGTTCGGCGATGTGGGGCTCGGTGGAGAGGCCGCCGCCGACGCGGAGGGTGTAGCCGATCTCGTCTTGCGGTCCATTTGGGCCGTTGACGGTGCGCTTGATGGCGGTGAGGCCGATGTCGTTGATCTCTGGGAAGGTGCACCAGATGGGGCAGCCGCTGATAGTGATCTTGAACTTGCGGGGGAGGTTGTAGAACTCGGGGTTGGCGGTGAGGAGATGTGCGACCTCGACGGCGAGCAAGCTGGCGTCGAGGAGTTCGTGCGCGTCACAGCCGGCGAGTGGGCAGCCGGTGACGTTGCGGACGACGTCGCCGCAGGCTCCCTTGGGGGAGAGGTTGATCTCGGTGAGGGCGTCGACAGTTTCAACCAGAGAGTTGATCGTCAGCCAATGCAGCTGGATGTTCTGGCGGGTGGTGATGTCGATGAGGTTACGGCCATGCTTGCGGGTGAGTTCGCCGATGACGCGGGCCTGATGGGAGGTGAGCAGGCCGTTGGGCATGCCGATGCGCATCATGAAGTACTCGGAGGCTTTGCCTTCGCCGGCCGCGCCACCGGTGACGCCGAGGCCGTCGCCCTGGGTGTAGACGCCCCACCATTTGAAGTAGAGATTGCTCCACTCGGGAGCGACGGAGTCACGGCCACCCTTGGCGTACTCGCGGACTTCATCCCAGGCCTCCCAGGGGTTCTTGGCAAGCTTGAGGCGTTCGGATTTCTGGGCTTTGGTCTCTTTTACGGCGGGGGTTGAGGCAACGTCAGTCATCGGAGTAGAAAGTCCTTTAGGGTGGTGCAGATGTAGGAAAGCCCACGGAGTTCGTGGGCGCGGAGTGCTTTTGCTTTCGTTTCGGACTTAGACGGTCAACGAAGATTGGCAAAAGCAGCAGCACGCGCCATGGGACAACACATGCGACAGGCAGTGGCGCGCGTTTTGCTGCTAAGGATCATATCTATAAGGGTAACTTTGGCGGGTGGATGCGTCAAGGCTGGGCGTGTTCAAGCGGAGGATGCGGCTAGTAGGTGATATTGGTGACGTGCGCAACGACCTTTGCGAGGCGTGCCTGACCGGGGCGGAGATGGTGACGCCGGGAGGTTGCCTCGTCAAAGGATGCGTAGATGTGTTCGATGCGCTGAATACGGTAGGCCCCCCCTGTGGCTTCCGACCCGCCGACAAAACTTTCGCCGGGGAGGAAGACGATGTCGTCAGGCTTAGGAAGAGTATGGAGGGTTTCCAGAGCGATAAGGTTGATGGTGACTCCGGCGGCTGTGACGAATTCAAGGCAATTTTTGCTGAAGATGGCGCTCTGTCGCGCGGCCCTGGCTTCCTGACGTGTTCTCCAGGCCTGATAGTAGGTGCCGATGAGAGTCGGGATGCCCAGCATGAAGCTGAAGAAGCTGGTGTATGGCGAAACATGACTGATGGGAATCATTGGACCAGGCTATTGAACTACAGGCTATTGAACTAGTGGATGAACTCTTGAGACGATTTGATTGCTGGATAGGTGTCGAAGAGAGGTTTAGTCAGCTTCGGCGAGGGAAAACTTGTGGCGAACGTCGGAGCCACGGACCCAGAAGATGACGTCTTCGGCGATATTGGTGGCGTGGTCGGCGGCGCGCTCCAGGTTGCGGGAGATGATGATGGCATTGAGCGCCTGGCTGGCGACCACGGGGTGTTGCTGCATCACTTCGACGAGCTCGGCCTGGACGAGGCGGTTCATCTCGTCGACTTCGTCATCGAGCTTCAGGACGGATTCTGCGAGTTTGGCGTCGGCTTCAAGCAAGGACTGGATGGCGGTGCGAATCATGATGCCGACTTTGTCGCCCATCTCGGTGATGTCGACGGGCAGCGAGATCTGCGGAAGTCCCTGCATGGACTGGGCGCGCTGTGCGATGTTGGAGGCCTGGTCGCCGATGCGCTCGAGGTCGCCGTTGATTTTGATGACGGAGAGGATGAAGCGGAGGTCGATGGCCATGGGCTGCTCTTTGGCGAGTAGGTCATAGGCCATGTCGTCGACGGAGGT
>JANYER010000418.1 GCA_025359825.1 Granulicella sp. | reverse complement strand
GCGCAGTGTTCGAGGGTGCGGGTGGTGGTGGTCCCGGCGGCGATGATGCGGCGGCCTTCGGCAAGGGCCTGGTTGATGGCGTGGGCGGTGGCGGCGGGGAGGGTGTAGTGCTCGGCGTGGAGGTGGATGTCGGCGAGGAGTTCGGCGCGGACGGGCTGGAAGGTTCCGAGGCCTACGTGGAGGGTGATGGTCTCGACCTGAACGCCTTTTTGTTTGAGTGCTTCGAGGACCTGCGGGGTGAAGTGGAGGCCTGCGGTGGGGGCGGCTGCGGAGCCGGTGTGCTGGGCGTAGACGGTCTGGTAGCGGGCCTTGTCTTCGGGGGTGTCGGGGACGTCTTTAGGGCGGTGGATGTAAGGGGGCAAGGGCATGTGGCCGATGCGGTTGAGGATGTCGTAGAAGCTTGGCTGGGCGTCTGGTCGGCTCTCGGGTTGGGGGGCGAAGCGTAGGGTGCGTTCGCCGAATTCTCCGGCGGTGAGGACTTCGGCGGTGAGTAGGATTTCGCTGGGGGCATCGGCGCTGGAATCGATGCTGGTTTCGTCGCTGGTTTCGTCGCGGAAGTTGAGGTGTTCGCCGGGCTGGACTTTGCGGCTGGGACGGACGAGGACTGACCAGTCGTTGGGCGCTAGCTGCTGGGTAAGTAAGACTTCGATGCGGCCGGTGGGGTCGGGCGATTTGTGCTGGGTGTGGAGGCCGGCGCGGGTAGCGAAGAGTCGCGCGGGGAGGACGCGAGAGTCGTTAAGGATGAGCAGGTCGCCGGCGCGAAGGTGGGCGGGGAGATCGGTGAAGTGCTGGTCGGTGAGGGTGCCGGTGACGCGGTCGAGGGCGAGCATGCGGGAGGTTCCGCGGATGGCGGGGGGAGTCTGGGCGATGAGCTCTTCAGGGAGATCGAAGTGGAAGTCGGATACGCGCACTGTTTGATCTTAGTGGGGACGAAGCGAAAGCGGTCGCGCTTTGCGCGATGCCCACCTTAGCGACGATAGTGCTGTCGCGAAGATGGGGCACCCATTTCGCTCGCTACCGCAGAAATTTTTCGGCTAGTTCTACGGCGCGGTCGAGGGCTTGCTGGACGGCGGCGGGTTCGGCGGGGACGCGATTGGACCAGCTGACGACTACGCGCGAGAAGGGTTTGGGGATGAGGAAGCGATCCCAGGAGCGGAGTTGCCAGGCGCGTTGGGGGAGGACGTAGAAGGCGCCGACGTCGGTGCCGACGAGGGTGGCGAGTTGGGCGGCACCGGGCTTGGCAATGAAGACGGGGCCGCGAGGGCCGTCGGCGGTGATGGCGCAGTTGTGGCCGGCGCGGAAGGCGCGTTCCATGTTGCGCAGACCGGGTGCTCCACCACGAGAGCTGGAGCCGCGGATGGGGACGAAACCGAGGCGCGCGACGGTGCGGGCGATGAGCTCGCCATCGAAGCTCTCGGAGATGAGGATGGCGATATTGCGGTTGCGAAAGCGCCAGGCACAGGCCAGCAGCGAACGATGCCAGAGGACGTACACGGCTGCGGTGGGATTGGCGTAACCGGTGGCGGCGCCATCGTCCACGACATCGTGGTAGCGGAGCGTGACCCCCAGGCAGCGGATGATGAGGCTCGCCAGGCGAGGGACGATGGCGAGGGTGAGGCGCTGCTGGGTGGTGAAGGCTGGCACGATTTGAGTTTACCTTCGTGGCTTAAGGAAGCTCGGGGGGAAGGTCGTGGAAGGTGAGTTCCGGTAATGGGAAGTCTTTGCGATTATCTGTGAGGAGGATGCAGTTGTGTTCTAACGCTGTCGAAGCTACGAGCATATCGGCCAAAGCGAGAGTCTTGCCACGCCTTGCAGCAGCGCATTTGAGGGTGCCTGCTCGTTGGGCTATCGCGACTGATACGGGGAAGCAATCGAGGTCGGAAAGGAACTCCGAGGTCGCCTGCGCTTCGGCTGGTCGCATTCCTGCGTAGACCTCCGCGATGTTGATCGCTCCAGTAGCCAATGTATGCCCTGCACGAATCAAGTCAGCAAGCAGCTTGCGGCGACCTTGCTTCCCGCGAAGAACGTCAACGAGGACTGTTGTGTCGAGAAGATAGATCACCGGGTAGGCTTGCTTGCTGTCTTTCTCAAGATTGCAACGGGATTCTTTCGTTTGACGGTGCGGATTTCGCTCTGCTGACGGATGTCTCTGACCCAAGCTGATGATCCTGCTAAGAGTTCAGGATGATCTTTATCTTGCCAGACAGGTTGCCCATCCTGCAGGAAATTCAGAAGTCGACGACGACGCAATTCTGCACGAGCAGTTTCGACGAGGAACGCACTGCGACCGCGAGGCCCTACGGCCTGATCGATCTCGTGGATAAGATCTTCAGGAAGAACAATATGTGCTCGCTGCGTGCCCATAGTCAACACCCACTCTTAGTGTGCCATAGCTCATCACACTTTAGCTATATTTTATCCAGCGGATGATCTCTGGGAGATTGGGGCGTTTGCCATACATCAGGATGCCGATGCGGTAGACGCGTGAGGCGAACCAGAGGACGGCGCAGATGGTGAGGACCAGGCCGGCAATAGAGCCGGCGATCTCGTACCACGGTGGCTGCTTGACCGCGATGCGGGCGTACATGATCAGCGGAGTACAGAAGGGGAAGTAGGAGAAGGCGCGGGCGAGGGTGCCGTCGGGGTCAGTGACGACGCGGTAGATGACCATCGAGCAGGCGATGAGCGGCAGCATGAGGAAGATGTTCATCTGCTGGAGCTCCTGCTCGGAGCTGTTCATCGCGCCCAAGGCAGCGGCGAGGCTGGAGTAGAGGATGTAGCCGAGCAGGAAGAAGACGATGAAGAAGATGACCTGCGGGGCAGTGAGATGGAAGGGGATGTCGGCGGACATAAGGCCGGCACCGGCGTAGAGCAGCGCAGCGGACATCCAGATGCCGACCTGGGTGAGGCCGACGGCACCGACTCCGAGGACCTTGCCGGCCATCATCTCTTCGGGACGGATGGTGGCAAGCAGAACCTCAAAGATGCGCGAGGTCTTCTCTTCGATGATGGAGCGGGCGACGTTCATCCCGTAGAAGAGGATGACGAAGTACATGAGGAAGAAGAGGCCGAAGGCGCTGGCAGTAGCGGAGTCTGAGATGTCGTTCTTGCTGGATTGGGAGGTGTCGAGGTCGACCTGCTGCATGAGGGCGTCGATATCGGACGCGCCCATGCCGGAGTGGGTGAGGCCTTCGCGGGTGAGGACGGCGCGGACGGCGTCGCCGATGGTGTTCTTGAGCGAGGCGCTGACCTTGGAGCGGGGGACCCACTCGAACGATGCGCGGGCCTGTCCGGTCGAGGAGGAGGTGGCGGCGGGAGTGACCCAGAGGTAGCCGTCGATATCCTTGGACTTGAGCTCGCGGGCGAGGTCGGTGCGGGTGTTGGGGCCGGGGGGGGAGATGACGTCCACTTCAATCTTCGACCCCTTGCGATTTTCGAGTTCGTCCTTGAGGTCGAGGCCGAACTGCGCGTCCTGGGTGATGACCTTGATGGTGGAGCCGGAGTTGGAGTTGGAGCCGCCGCGTCCGCCCATGACCGAGGAGCCAAAGATCAGGCCGCCCATGAGCGCGGGGATGAGGATAGTCATGATGACGAAGCTGCGGGCGCGGACACGCTCGAGGTATTCGCGCTTGGCGATGAGCCAGGTGTTATGCATTGACGGGGCCTCCCTGGTCCTGCGTGGTTTCAACTGCGATGCGGTGCTGGCGGGAGCCGGTGTCGAAGTCGGCGTGGTTGTCGCCTACCTTTTCGATGAAGATCTCTTCGAGGGTGGGCTCCATGAGCTCGAACTTGGAGATGCGGGTGCCGTGGGTGACTGCTTCGGCGAGGACGGCCTGGGCTGCGCCTGCCATGTCCTGATTCGGAGACTGCGGGGCAGAGCGCAGGGTGATCTCGGCATGGCCGTTGTAGTGCTTGGCATTGGCGACGGCGGGGTGGCGGAGAAAGGTCTCGTCCCCGGTGTAGGTGATGTGGATGCGGTTGACGGGATAGCGGGACTTGACCTCGCGCATGGCTCCGGCGAGGACGACGCGGCCGTTATTGATGAGACAGATGGAGTCGCACATGCGTTCGACCTGGTCCATGCGGTGGGTGGAGAAGAGGACAGCTTTGCCCTGCTGGCGGAGCTCGATGAGGGTGTCCTGAAGGAGCGTGGCGTTGACGGGGTCGAGGCCGGAGAAGGGCTCGTCCATGATGATGAGGTCAGGATCGTGGAGCAGGGCGGCGATGAACTGGATCTTCTGCTGCATGCCCTTGGAGAGCTCTTCGGTCTTCTTAGGGATGGCTTCGGTGATGGCCATGCGCTCGCACCAGGCGTGGGCGCGCTTGGAGGCGGTGGTGGCGTCGAGGCCGTGGAGTTGGCCGAGGAAGATGAGCTGGTCCATGACCTTCATCTTCTTGTAGAGGCCACGCTCTTCGGGCAGGTAGCCGACGCGTTTGAGGGCTTCGCGCTCAAAGGGTTTGCCGAAGAGGTTGACGGTGCCGCTATCGGGCACGGTGATGCCGATCATCATGCGGATGGAGGAGGTCTTGCCGGAGCCGTTGG
>JANYER010000387.1 GCA_025359825.1 Granulicella sp. | reverse complement strand
CCGCAGTTGGGGTGGCAACCGCAGGAGAGTGCGCCCCAGTCGTGGTCGGGTCCGTGGACGAGGTCGGCCCAGTCGGAGAAGGTGGACATGAAGGAGATGGGGAACCAGTCGCGGGTGGGTTCGCCCATGCCAGTCTGGTTTTTGACGTCATGCGCGAGGTGCGAGAGGGTGTAGCGCTGCGCCTTGCGACGATCGTCGGAGATGTCTTCGTCGCGGCCGGTGAAGCTGACCGGCTGGAAAGAGAGGAAGTTGATCTTGCGCGGGTTATCGAGAGCGAACTCGATGATGCGGCCAACCTGCTCATTGTTGATGCCGTTGATGATGCAGGTGACGGGAACGATATCGACGCCGGCTTCGTGCAGGTTATGGATGGCCTGGAGCTTTACGTCGAAGGAGTTACCGACCTTGCGGTGCGAGTTGGCCGCGTTGCCGATGCCGTCGAACTGGAGGTAGGCGTAACGGAGGCCGGCTTCGGCAGCGGCCTTGGAGAACTCCTTGGACTTGGCAAACTCGATGCCGTTGGTGGCTGCCTGTACGGAATTGTAACCGACTTTGCGGGCGTAGGCGACGGCGTCAAGGAAGTACGGGGAGAGAGTAGGCTCGCCTCCGGAGAACTGGACCGACATCTGCCGCTTGGGCTTGATGGTGATGGCGTTGTCGAGCATGGTCTTGATCTCGTCCCAGGTAAGTTCATGGACGAAGCCGACCTGATTGGCGTCCATGAAGCAGGGATCGCACATCATGTTGCAACGGTTGGTAAGGTCGATGGTCAATACAGAGCCACGACCGTGGGTTACCGTCGAAGTCCCGTGGTTGTGGAGCTTCTCGTCGTTGTGGGCGCGGATGTCGCGGCCAGGGAAGACATCTTCAAGGTGCTTGAAGAAGGCGGTGTCCATAGCCATCAGGTCTTCAAAGTGGCCGTGGACGGGGCAATCCTTGACCATCAGGATCTCGCCATCGCGCTCGATGATCTGGGCCTTGATCTCGCCGACCTTCTCGTTGAGCAGAATCTCGTGAGGGAGCTTACCGTCGACGATCTGCTGACGGATCTCGGGAATACACTTGGGGCAAAGAGAGTCGGTGGTACGGGGCCAGCCGAGGGGCGGCTTCTCTTTCTGGTAGCTCTTGAGGAGGGGCTTGTCGCTCCACTTTGGCGTAAAGCCGGGGTTGGGGCTGATGGAGTTGAGCTTATTGAATACGAGCCAACCTGCTTTTGCTGTCTGAACGAGAACTTTTTCGGCTACTTTCGATGCCTTCGACATTGCGTGTGTATCTCCTGGGTCAAGGATAATTCTGGGTTCAACTATTCGAATTTATGGCGGAACAGAACTTGGTCTCGCTACTCTGTCAGAGCTATACGTGATATGCATTCGACGTAGTTAAGCGGGCACTGGTTGCTAACTAATTTGGGACGTAAGCCTTTGATAATTCGGCTGTACGCCAACAGACGCGATCCTGTGAAGTCAAGACTACCCAGAGGTTGTAGGGAATCGAAGGGTGACGTATCGAGCGGCGATATTGTGCATTGAACGGGGATTACAGAGGGGTGAATGGAGCCTTATTTTTGAGGAGTTTGGTCAGGATCATTGTTCATTTCTGCCCGTTCCACTTACCACGACCTGATTGAGGATCTGCTGGACGAAGATAATGCGGATGTGGATTCGCTTGGCAACGTCGGGGAGGAACTCGGTGATGAGGTTGTTGACGGGGTCCAGAGCGTAGCCGAGGGCGATGCGTTTAGCGGTGGATGGACCGTTGCCCTGGATGCCGGGGACGTAAAGGTTACTGATCTCGGAGGCGATGGGGTAGGTGAGCAGGGTGGAGTAGTTCGGCATAGGGGTGCCGTCGTCGTGCTGGGCGATGATGGTGCGGGAGACGGCATGGACGATGCGCTGCGGGACGGAGCCGCGGGGGAGACGGTGGTAGTGGGGGTCTTCGTGGGTGAGGGATGGGATGGCGAAGGTGCCAAAGAATTCGCCGGTTACGTCCTGCAGAAGGTTGACGCCGACGTTTTTGCCGAAGCCCTTCCAGCCGGGGCCGTAGGCGGTGTGGGAGTCGATGGCGATGGTAAAGCCGGAGGTGGCGACGATAGTGGCCAGGTTGAAGGGGTCCGAAATATTGCGGAAGGCTAGGTAGCCCTTTTGCGCGGGAGACATGGGGATGGAGAAGCGAGTGTCGAGGAAGCGGGCGTAAGGGTTGAGGATGTCGACGCAGTTGAGGGCATTGGGAGCATTGGGGTCGGTGAGGGTGGGGTCGTTCTGGCGATGGAACCAGGAGCCGTTGCGGCAAGGTGGCGGCTCGGTGTGATGGGTGACGAAGGAGGCCTTGGCGGCGACGATGACGCTTTGCGGAGCGGTTGGGCGTGACGCGCTGGGGGAGTCTGGAAGTTGAGAGGTGTCTTCCGCAGGGAAAGCGGGTGCTGATCCCGAGGAGGATTCAGGAGCATGCTGAGGCACGGGTTCCGGGCTCTGGGCGTGACTTCGTGCAAGGCAGAGTGACAGCAGAAGGACCGGGATGAGGGGAGGCTTGCGCATCGAGGGACCTGGTAGTTCGACTCTGGTGCGCGGCTTTTCACATCTTGTGATGTGGACTCTGGCGCTGCTGTGTCCACTCTACTGAGTTCACTGTTATAGAAGGGGGCTGAAGAAACTATCTGGCTTTTTGCAGGTGAACGGCTTGCAGGATGTCGTCCAGAAACTCACTGGTAAGGAAGCCAAGCGAACCGCCGCCGATGGAGCCTCCGTAGGTCTGCATGACCTGGGAGAAGCCGCGGTTGACGGGGGGGTAGTAGGCCTGGGTGAGGGCGGAGCCGGCGAGGTTGCCGCCCAGGTAGGAGAGGTTGATGGTGGTGTGGCCGCCGTCGGTGCGGGTGATGATGGGGCGAGTTGCGGCGTAGATGGCGCGCTTGAGGACGTTATGACCGCGGCCCATCTTGTAGTAGCGGGGATCCTGATGGAGGACGGGCGCCAGGATGGAGTCGCTGAAGACCCCTTCGCTGACGGCTCGGGCTGCTGCGGCTCCGAGACGCTGGGCGAAGGCGGTGCCGCTGCGGTTGTTATTGGGGCTGCCGTAGTTGGGGCTGCTGTCTACCGCCTGCGAGTATCCGGCGGCGAGCACCCAACCGATGGCGGAGAGAGGCGAGACAGCATCCTTGACGCCCATGCCGAACTTGTCGGACATGCTGAGGTGGGGCACCTGCTGGCCGGGCTTGATGTACTTGTCGTAGCGGCCAGCGACGGATGAGGTGTTCGACGGGAAGTTCTGAAAGGCGGCTGCGTCAGCGGCTTCTGGGGTCTCTACGCTGGTGCTGTAGGAGAGGGCGTTGGAGGAGACGACGCCGGGGGAGTCGGGAAGCAGGAGCGCTGTGTCCTCCAGCGGGAGGATTACGGCCGGCCGGATGGTGGCTGACCGGAAGTGAAGGGTAGCTGTCTGCGCCAGGGCGGGTGCGGCAGACGCCGCGGCAAGGGTCAGAGCGAACGATAGAGAGGCGAAGCGGCGAGAGATGATGGCGTGCAAAGGAGTACCTCTGGATTCTTAATACTTTAGATTCTCGTTTACTGAATCGCATCTCGTCCATGTTGTCCCGGCGCATCGCGGGCCCTCCTGGCAAGAGCTTTAAGCATGCTTCATTCGTTGGTTGAGAGTATCAGCTGTCTTTAGAACAGACGCCTTTGCGGGGTGGTGAGTTGTATTTCCTGAGCCGGGATGGGGCTCGAACGCCGGGTAAGGGTAGGCGCAGTGTGCAGTTACCTTGTGGGCACTGGATTGGAGATGGGTGAGCGCGGGCATTGACCTTGCGATTTCCAGATACGAATAATCAATGGTGAAGAGGTGTGTCCAATGGGTTTTGATGAGAATAAGAGTAAAGGTGCGGGGTGGGAGGAGAAGCTGCACGACGCCGGTGTAGTCGTAGAGGACGAGGTGAAGCGGGTGGTGGCGTACCTGAATGATGAGGTGGTGCCGGAGGTCCGGCGGAATGGTTCGGTAGCGTTGCGGGCGGCGGCAGAGCAGTTGGAAAAACTGGCGAAGGTGATGGAGAAGCGTGGGGGTGGTGGGGCTTGATGGCTGTGCTCCATCGTACGTCGCGGCTGGCGGGGCTGGTGGGGATGACCGCGCTGGGGCTGGTGTTGAGCGGGTGCCATAAGGGTTCGAAGGCGGCAAAGGTGCAGGCTCCGCCACCGGTTACGACCAGTGCTGGCAGTAGTGTGAAGCGGCCTTTGCCGCCGAGTAATGAGGGTGTGAGACCGAGTGCTCCGCAGCCTGAGGGGCGGGGCAAGGTGGTGCAGACGGAGGTTGGATTGGCGAGCTGGTATGGGCCTCCGTATGCCGGACGCAAGGGTGCGGATGGGACGGTGTACGACCAGAATGCTATGACTGCTGCGCACCTGACGTTGCCGCTGGGGACGGTGGTTCGGGTGACGAACCTGGCGAATGACCAGAGTGTGCTGGTGAAGATTACAGATCGCGGGCCGTTTGTGCGGGGACGAATTATCGATCTATCGCTGGCGGCGGCGAAGGCTACGGGGGTGTACCGGGCAGGGGTGGCGAAGGTGCGGGTGGAGGCTTATTCGGCCCCGGCGGTGTCTCCGCTGGCGGGTGTGAATGGCCGGACGGTGGTTCCGGGTGGGCGGTGGTGTGTGCAGATTGGCGCGTTCCTGAATCAGGAGGATGCGGTGACTCTGAAGAACGACCTGATCCGGCGGTACACGACGGCGAAGGTGATTGAGTTTGCCGGGCCGACGGGGCATTGGGTGCGGATCAATCCGAAGTATCCGGATAAGGGGACGGCGGAGCAGGTGGCGGAGAGTATCCATGTGCCGGATGCTGAACCTTATTTGATTCGTTTGGACTGAAAGTACAGTGCGTAGTTGTTAGTGGGTAGTGGTTAGTCCCCCCCTCCCCATAATTTGCGCAAAGTCTTCTATCGATGGGGGATAGATGTGGACTTGTGTTGCGCCCACCGATGGACGGAGAGCACGCGGAGGTGCGCGGAGGCCGCTGGGGAGGGGTGGATTTGTCAAGTGTGGCCACTCTTTATTTGAGGGATTGCAGGATGGTTACGAGGCGGTTGTAGCTCATGTTGGCTCCTACTAACATGCCGGTGGCGGTGGCTGCGTCGCGGGCTGCTTTGCTGGGGTAGGTGATGGTGGTGGTGAGGGTGGTGAGGCCGTCCTTCTCGGTGAGGACCATGGTGTTGGTGGTCTCTGGCCAGTCTCCGCCCCAGTTCTCGGTCTGGACGATGCGGGAGGGTGGGTCGACTTCAAGGTAGGTGCCAGTCATGCTCATTTGGGAGCCGGGGTCTTTTTGCCAGACGAAGTGCCATTTGCCGCCGGGGCGGAGGTCGATCTCGCAGACGGGCATGGTCCAGCCGGCGGGGCCGAGCATCCACTGGGTGAGGTACTGAGGTTCAGTGCAGGCTTTGAAGACCAGCTCGCGGGGGGCGTTGAAGGTGCGGGAGAGGACGGCTTCGCGGTCGGATGGGGTGGTGAGGGTTAGGGTGTCGGCGAAATTGATTGGGTTGGGCATGAGTTGAGCTCCTGTTGGTTTGTTTCGGTTCGCCTGTTGCGAACCGAAACAAAACTATTTATAGAGAGTGGTATTTGGCATACCTGAAGGTATGCCCTTCCGAGATTCCCAGGATTTGAGGCGGGGATACGTCGGGTGTTGGATTCGAATCTTTGAAGGTGGATCCTTCCGAGCTTCCTGGAATTCCAGATCGATCACGAACGATTGAGGAGTTTGACTACTCGTTGGCGGCGGCGCTTTCCAGGTCGGCGATGATGATTTTGTTCATCTTCATCATGGCCTGCATGACGCGGCCGGCTTGTCCGGGTTCTTTGGAGCTGAGGAGGCGAGGCAGGGCGGAGGGGACGATCTGCCAGGTGACGCCAAACTGGTCGGTGACCCAGCCGCACTGGTTGGGTTTGCCGCCGACGGAGAGGGCGTCCCAGTAGTGGTCGACCTCGGCCTGGCCCTCACAATGGACGACGAAGGAAGTAGCGGGGGAGAAGGTGTAGTGCGGGCCGCCGTTGAGGGCGATGAACTCCATCCCGTTGAGAGCGAATTTCATGGTCGTGACTTTGCCCTTGGGGACTCCACTCATGATTTTGGCGTCCTTGAAGATGGTGAGGTAGAAGTTGACCGCTTCTTCGGCGTTGCTGTTGAACCAGAGGAAAGGGGTGATCTGTTGCATGGGTCTCCTTATGCGGGTGTTGGATTAGGGTTCAGGACTTGATGGGCTTAACGGTGATAGCGGGCTTATGGGGAGCTGCGAGCGCTATTTTGGCCGCGGAGGTTGTGGGCTGGATTTGAGTTGGGGACGCGGGTGCCTGGGCTTTCATGATTTCCAGCAGGGCGTCGAGACGCTGGAAGTTTGCCTCCCAGATGTGGCGATAGTCTTCGAGCCATTGATTGGCTTGGGCGAGGGGGTGGGCTTCGATGCGGCGGGGGCGGCGCTGGGCGTCCTGGCCGCGGGAGATGAGGCCGGCGCGCTCCAACACTTTGAGGTGTTTGGAGATCGCGGGCTGGGACATGGTGAAGGGTTCGGCGAGTTCGTTGACCGAGGCCTCCCCGGAGGCTAGCCGGGCGAGGATGGCGCGGCGGGTGGGGTCGGCGAGGGCGGCGAAAGTGGCGTCGAGTTGGGAGTCGGAGATTTGCATAACCAGTTAGATAAATAGCTGATTGGTTATATACGAGATTGTGAGGATGGATGTCAAGGGGGAGATGCTTATTGCTTGGGAAAAATTTGCGAAGGTATTCGTAGAACTTTGCTATTGGGAGGCGAATCCTTGCAGCGCTGTCAGAGAGCATACCCCAGGGGCTAAAGCCCGCGTCTGTTGTAGGGCAGGAGAGGCCCAAGGAGACCCCAAACTAAAGTATGGGGCTACCAGCCTTGAGTTACCTAGAAGCGAGAACAGTTTTGCTTCCCTTGGGATTTGTGCTTCCCCACCCATCGCGCGATCAGGCGCGTTCAGGATGGGGCACCCGGAGATTTGTTCTACGAGGAGAGGGGTGATTAGGGGGTGGCTTTTTTGTTGGTGCGGGCTTCGAGTTCGGTGCGGAAGCGGGGGGCGTCGGCGTGGGCGCTGTTGTGGGTGATGGTGGTGCGGTTGTCGCCGAGGACGCGGGTGATACGTCCGGCCTGGATGGATTGGATGGTCATGACCTCGGGGTACTGGATGGCCTTATCGGCGCGGAACCAGTAGCGCTGGAGGACGGCTGTCGGGGTGAGGACGATGGTGCCAGGGAGCTGGTAGAGAGCGAAGGCCACCACGGCGAGCAACAGGATGGGCACCCAGACCGGAATGTGGTGGTGTAGTACGACCAGAGGGTAGAGGAAGATGGCGACGTAGAGGGGGATGGCGATGAGGCGGGTCCAGAGGACGATCGGCTTCATGCCGAAGACGATGCCCTCGGAGGTTTCGGTGGCGTTGCCTTTGGTCATGCGTCCTGCGTAGAGGACGATGACGACGGCGATGAGCATTGCGGCGCGGAGGGTTTGAGGGTCGAGAGGGTGCATGAAGGCTTTCTAGTTGTCAGGTACTTGGTACAGGGTACTAGGGAAGGTCTGTACAGGTCTCAGACATTCCCTCAGCGGCTAAAGCCGCGCGTTGTAGAAATGGTGGTTTCGGCGCGGCTGAAGCCGTGCCCTTTCAAGACGAAGACTTGTTCAGAGCTTCAAGAATTTTGAAAACTACCTGGTTTCGAGGTCGGGTGGGGCGTAGTAGGGGAGCTTCTGTTGCTCTTCGTTGGCGCGCTTGATGCCGATGTCTCCGAAGAGGATGGAGGGGGAGATGGTGGTTTGTGGGATGGCGCCGGGGTTGTTGGCTACGAAGGCGGTGGAGTCGTCGCCGGCGGCGATGATGTCGGAGCGGAGGGAGCGGATGTCGAGCTCGTCGAAGATGGCTCCGCGGACAAGCTCGCGGGTGCCATCGGCGTGGATGCGGTAGAGGAGACGGGGGAGGAGTTCGCCGCCGAGGGTTTCGACGGCGTAGACGTCGTGGTTCTGCTCCTTGGCGAGGGTGAGGAGGCGGGTGTTCATAGCCGCAGTGGAGAGTGGCTGGGTGGACTTGAAGACGATGACGCCGGCTTTGGAGTGAGCGGGTTGGCCGGGTGCTGAGCGTCCGTGGCCGTTGGAGGTAGGGAAGTCGCGGATGGGCTCGCGGCCTACGAGGTAGTTCTGGAGCTTGCCGGCGGTGACGAGGGTGACGGCCTGGGCGGGGACTCCTTCATCATCGACGGCGTAGTGGCCGAGGAGAGATTGACCGGCGAAGGTGGCGAGGGCGGGGTCGTCGGAGACTGTGAAGGCCTCCGGCAGGACGGAGGCGTGGAGCGAGGAGGCGAATGCGCCCTGGGTGCGAGCGGCGGTGCCCATCTCGGGGCGGTCAGCCTCCACGTTGGGGAGAAAGAGGCGGTTGAAGACGTCAGAGGCAGCGTCGCCGGAGAAGAGGACGGGGCCGTGGTAGTCGTCGGCTGAGACGAGGGGGGCGTTGCGAAGGGTGTTGTAGCTCTTGAGGTCTTCGATGACGCGCTTGCGGAAGGCGGCGGGGGATTCGAGGTCTTTGGCGTTGGAGGCGATG
>JANYER010000367.1 GCA_025359825.1 Granulicella sp. | reverse complement strand
GCCATGTGGGCTAACGCGATGCGGCCTCCGTAGACGGTTGCGGAGAGGTCTGGGCAGAGGCGCGGCATGCTCGCGATGGGCGGGCACTTGCGGGCGTCGGCGTCGGGGCAGCGATTGGGGATGCCGGCCCAGCGAGGGGAGTTATCGTGCCCGGTGTCGTAGGTGCAGAAGCCCTTGACGAGGCCGGTCTTGCGAGTGTCGCGGTACTGGCGGAGCCATGCGTCCCAGCGGCTACAAGCGGCGTAGGCAGTGACTAGCAGCTCGTCGTCGCTGGTGAGCTGTGAGAGCTCCCAGGCGGTGGCGGCGATGGGGACGGTCATCTGGATCTGGCCGTAGCCGGCGGAGGTGCCGACTGCATCGGCGAGCTTGATGGAGGCGGGGAGCTGGCCATCGGACTTCTGCTGGGCGAAGAAGGCCATGTGGTTGTTGCGGGCGATGCGGAGCGGCGCTGTCTCGGGGGAGACGGGCGTGATGTATTGGCTGAGCGTTCCGTAGACGAGACCTTCGTGGGGCGCGCACTCCAACCAGATGCCGGGGTAGACTGCGCCTTCGACTAAGGTGGGGGGCTCGTAGCGCGGCATGGAGTGGAGGTTGCCGGCGAGGACGGTGAGGGCTGCATCCCAGGTGCGCTGCCAGCGCGTGTCAGACGTGGGAAAGCGCGGAGTGTTAGGCGCTGGCGTCGATGGCGTCTGCGCGGGTAGGGCCAGCGACTGCAACAGGGTGGAGGCGCTGGTGAGGGTGGCGAGTTTGAGGAAGCGACGGCGATGCTGAGTCGCCGCCGTCGCCGGATTATTTATGGACATCTTTGAATTGGAGCATGGGAAGCAAGCTCTGTTCCTTCTCGTCATCAAAACCACAGGAGGTCTTGAACTCCTTCGGATTTTCATACGTTCCAAAGAGCATGTCCCACCAGACAATATCTCCGTAGTTGTTGAGGTGGCGGGCATATTCATGATGGATGCGATGCATCTCGGGACGCTGGAAGACATAGCCGATCCAGCGAGGAGTCTTCACATTCGTGTGGTAGAAAAACTCTCCAACTGCGGTGCAAAAGGTATAGATAGCTCCGCCCTTCAAGCCCAGACCAAGGATGGAGTAGACGAGCACGCTGCCAATGATCGAGTTCACGACCATCTCCAGCGGGTGCTTGTAGAACGATGTGATGACTTCGATTCGTTGCGGACTGTGGTGAATCTGATGGAAGAGGAGCCAGAGGCTATCGACACGATGCCTCCAGCGATGCCACCAGTAGAAGATGAATGTTGCGATGAAGTAGGCGATGCAGCCGCCGACCGATGGCGATACGACGCGTCCCAGATGGAACAGAGATGCAGACGAGAGCCAGCGTTCCCAACTAAAGCCAGCAAGTAGAACTACTCCAAGCTGTACAAGATTGATGACGACGACGCGGAAGGGCCAGGTCTTCACCTTCGGGAGCGGCCAGCCGGGAAAGAGCCTCTCCAGGATGAAGCAGAAGACCGCGATGCCAAGCAGGTAAGGGATCATGCGAGCAATGGTAGCTTACTTTTGGTTTGAGTTCGACGACTTACTGCATGGCGCGGGTAGGAGGCGGTAGACTGGCGGGAATGGTTACAGCGGTTGCGAAGAAGACGGAGAAGCCGCTGGTGCGGCTGCGGACGCGCGGGGCTGGGGAGGCTCTGCTGCTGTCGGAGGTGCTGGCCTTTCGGCGTCGGCTGATGCAGTGGTACGAGGAGCATGCGCGGGTGTTGCCGTGGCGAGGGGTGAGTGACCCGTACCGGACCTGGGTGTCGGAGATTATGCTGCAGCAGACGCGGGTGGCGGCGGTGATTGAGCACTATCATGCGTTCCTGGCAAAGTTTCCAACGCTGGTGTCGCTGTCGCTGGCGCCGGAGGCCTCTGTGCTGGCGGCTTGGAGCGGACTGGGGTACTACCGGCGGGCGCGGATGCTGCATAAAGCGGCGCAGTTTATTGTGCGCGAGCTGGGCGGGGTGTTGCCCGGCAACTCAATAGACTTGAAGACGCTGCCTGGCATCGGAGAGTACACCGGCGCGGCGATCGCGAGTATCTCGTTTGGCGAGAGCATTGCGGTGGTGGATGGCAATGTGGAGCGAGTGCTGCTGCGGGTGACGGGGCGGCCGTATGTTTCGACGGCGGCGGGAAAGAAGTTTGTGCACGAGCAGGCGCAGGCACTGGTGCCGAAGAAGAAGCTGAGCGTGGGCGTGAATGCAGCAGGCGACCACAACCAGGCGATGATGGAGTTGGGCGCAACAGTATGTCTGCCCAAGGGGCCGCTCTGTGGGGCGTGTCCGGTGTACGGGCTGTGCGAGACGAAGGGGGAGCATGGGAGTGCTCCGCGAACGATGCAGCGAAGCCTGCCGGCGTCGTACCTGCTGAGTCTGCGTAAGCGCGGTACGGTGACGGAGGTGCTGCTATCGCGACGCAGCGCTGAGGTAAGCCTGATGGCGGGAATGCTGGAGCTGCCTCCGCTGCCGGAGACGGTGGTGGCCGGACGCGAGCCGCTGTTGCGGTTGCGTCATGCGATTACGAATACCAACTATTATGTGCAGGTATTCGCTGCACGAGGGCTGAAGGACAAGAAGATGCTGCAGGCAGTCCTGGCCGAGCCGGAGCAGTTGGAGTGGGTACGGACGAGTCGGCTGGCGTCGCATCCGTTGACCGGGTTGGCGCGGAAGTCGTTGCAGCGGCTGGATGTGATGGAGGTCCGTAAGGTGCGCATGGAAGGGATTGAACGTGCCCTGGCGGTAGAGGTGTCCCCGGCCGCGTTTGAGGATGGGTTGGAACTGGATGATTATTAGCAGCAGGCTGTGAGCTTGCAGGCTTGTTAGAGTCTGGAACGAGAGAGGATTTTTGGCGATGATAAAGATGATGAATCGGATGACGACGTTGGCGGCGATGGTATGGGGCATGGCGGTATGTGGACCGACGTTGCTGGTGGCGCAGGAGAATGCCAGCGCGAAGCAGAAGCTGGCGGCGGCAGAGGCTTCGATTGATGGAGAGAAGATTCGCGCGCATGTGAAGTTTCTGGCGGACGATCTGCTGGAGGGTCGCGGGCCAGGGCTGCGAGGCGCGGAGATTGCGGCGCAGTATATGGCCACGCAGTTTGCTCTGTATGGGTTGAAGCCGGCGGGGGATAACGGGACGTATCTGCAGCAGATTAATTTTGTCGGGATGAAGGCGATTCCTGAGAAGACAACGATGTCGTTGCTGCCGAAGCACGCGGATGGCATTGGGATTGAGCTGCACTCCTTCGACCTGAAGTATGCGGACGACTACACCGTAAGCAATCGGACGCTGACGCCCAGCGTGGATGTGAATGCGCCGATTGTGTTTGTGGGATACGGAGCGACGGCACCGGAGTTTGGCTGGGACGACTATGCGGGCGTGGATGTGAAGGGCAAGGTGATCCTGTGTATCGTGGGCGATCCGCCGTCGGACGATCCGAAGTTCTTTGGCGGCAAGGCGCTGACCTACTACGGTCGCTGGACGTACAAGTTTGAGCAGGCAGCACGGATGGGTGCGGTAGGAGCGCTGATTATCCATCGGACGGACCTCGCGAGCTATGGCTGGGACGTAGTGAAGAACTCCAACACCAGCGAGAAGACGTACCTGCGGGACAATACCGATCCGCAGTTGCAGGCGGCAAGCTGGATTCAGTTGGAGGTGGCACGGCAGATCTTTGCTTCGAGCGGGATGAAGCTGGAGGACGCGTTCGCTGCGGCAGGCAAGAAGGGCTTCAAGGCTGTGGAGCTGCCGGTGCGTTTACAGGCGCATGTGGAGAGTGTGGTGAGGCCGTTCCAGAGTGCGAATGTGGTGGGGATCCTCGCGCCCGATGCGCCGCTAAAAGGTAGGGACCAGGCGGTGATGTATACGGCGCACTACGACCACCTGGGGTTTGCGGCAGGTATGAAGGGCGACAACATCTACAACGGTGCGGCGGACAATGCGACCGGCTGCGGCATGTTGCTGGAGATGGCGCGGGCATGGACCTCGTCGGGGTTGAAGGTGCCGCACTCCGTCATCTTTGCTGCGGTGACGGCGGAGGAGCAGGGGCTGCTGGGCAGTGAGTACATCGGGCAGCATCCGCCGATTCCTGCGGGGCAGATTGCGCTGGACATCAACTACGACATGATTCTGCCGATTGGGGTTCCGAAGCAGGTGAATGTGAATGGATCGCAGCGCACGGACTTCTTTCCGGTGGTGCAGGCCACGGCGAAGCAGTTTGGGTTGGAGATTGTCGGCGACCCGCGGCCAGAGGCGGGCAGCTACTATCGCTCGGACCACTTCAGTTTGTCGAGGGTGGGAATTCCGGCGTTCTCGATTGAGACGGGCCAGTTGTATGAAGGGCATGATGTGGCTTGGGGGAAGGCGAAGTTCGATGACTTCGAGGACCATGATTATCACAACTTCAGCGACAACTACCGGCCGGAGTGGACCTTCGCGGGCAATGCGAAGCTGGACCGGTTTGGGATGGAGCTGGGCTGGCAAGTGCTGCATGCGAAGTCGACTATTAGCTGGAATGCGGGTGATGAGTTTGAGCGGGCGCGGAAGGCGAGCATGAAGTAGAGCTTGATCAGCAAGCGGTAATAAGGGCGACCCGAATATTGGGTCGCCCTTATTACTTTGACTTGAGCCTGCGGTGAGACCGGTAGTTAGTTATTCGGTGCAGGGGTTGGGGTGGTGGTTGGCGCCGGTGCCGGAGTTTCGGTTGGTGCAGCAGTCGGGGCAGGGGCTTCGGTTGGCTCGGGGGTAGGCTTGGCGATGTTGGTTGCGTTGGCAGCCTTAGCCTTATCCTGCGTGGCTTTATTCTGAGCCTTCAATGCTTTTGCATCGCTCTTCGAGGCTTTGGCCTGGGCGTTGGCAGCCTTCTCTTCACGCTTCTGCTGATTCCGCTGATCTTTCATCTCGCTCTTGCTCATCGGCGTGGCGGTGGGAGGTGCGGTCTGGGTGGCAGCGGGTGTTGGCTCCTGCGCTTGTGCGACAAAGGGGACTACCAAGAGGCTGAGGATTGCTACTTTTGAGGTGAGGTTTTGAATTCGATTCATTGTCGTTCTCCTGATGTCTGGTGGCATGGTTTGTACAAATGTGCCAAATAGTTAAGATGGCGATTTGGGCTGGGATGATGCCTGAGCAATGTTGGAGGATCAACTAGTAGAAGTCGGCACAGCTCAGGAAGTAGCCGCAGGTACGGCAGACGAGCTTGCAGCGGCTGTCCTGCAGCCGGGAGGAGCAGGTGGGGCAGAAGACGCAGTGGTGTTCGTCGGGAATGGCACAGGTGGTGACGAACTCTTCTGCTACTTTCTCACGTACGGGCGTGGCCGAGTCGGTCAGCATTGCGATAGGGTATCGCAGATGGGCCCGATTTAGGCTCCTAGATTTCAACCTCCGTTGACGCCTGGAGTGCATCGAATGAAGTACGGTTACAACAGAACAGAACGATAAGGAGAACCACCATGGATCGTAGCGCGAGTGCAGTCTGGCACGGCAGTTTGAAAGAAGGCAAAGGCACCATCTCCACGCAGAGCGGCACGTTGAAGGAGACGCAGTACAGCTTCGGCACACGCTTTGCCGATGGCGTCGGGACGAATCCCGAAGAGTTGATCGCAGCGGCGCATGCAGGCTGCTTCACGATGGCGTTCAGCGCACAGTTGACCGAGGCCGGCTTTACGGCTGACTCCATCGAGACCACCGCCAAGCTGACGTTGGATATGCACGGTGTTCCGACGATCACCAAGATCCACCTGACGATGGCGGCGAAGATCCCGAACATCGATAAGTCGAAGTTCGATGAGCTGGCACACAATGCCGAGGTTGGCTGTCCGGTATCGCGGGTGCTGAAGGCGGCTGAGATTACGCTGGATGCTTCGCTGCTGTAAGTGCTCTCATACATGTACGAAAAGCCCACCTCCACTCGGTGGGCTTTCGTCCGCTAGACGCTCGTTTTAGATTCCCTAGCGTTTACTTTGAACATGCGGTCGTCGAAATGGAATGGCTGCGGTGGTTGGAGGGTCACGCTGGATAAATCCGGGTGGGTGGGGTTGATGAGCACATTCCATTCTCCAGGGACGGCAACAGAGGGCACTTCGAGAGCGAGTGAGCTTTGCGAGGCAATCCAGTCGGCCCCGATACGCTGAAGGGCCTTATTGTCCGTTGTGCGCCAGTTTGCGGGGAGGTCGGAGAGCTGTATGCGTTGGATGCTTTTAGGGGCTGCGCTGAATGTTGCAGCGGTGGAGACGAGGTCGTTGGGCGCGACGTTGGGGTCGAGGTGAACGAAGAACTCGATGGAAGCAAGAGCGAGTGAGGTAGAGGTATAGACCATGCGGATACCTGCGGGATTCCAACGGCCTGCGTAAAGGCGGGCACCCTCACCGGTGAAGGAGACAGCGGCAAATTGGGCCTTGCAGATGCGCCAGACTTGCATTGGATCCGCTGGCATCAGCTATAGACGCCGTAGGCGATGCGACCCAGCACGGTCTCTACGGATTGCACGCCGGCGTCGGTATCCAGAAGGTCGAAGGGTGCGGTGCCTTGGAGGACGCGGTTGGGGGTCTGTAGCCATTTGGAGGCCTTGGCGAAATCACCGAGGGTCTCGGTAGCGAAAGCCAGCACGCGAGCGAGGCGCACCATGCGATCTGACTCCTCAGGCGAGAGGCGGGAGTGGGCAGCAATACGGCGGCTAAGGGTTCTGCCGGATATGCCGACTACACGGGCGACAGCACTACGATCCATGGAAAGCTTGAGTGCGATGGCGGGGAGGATGCTTGCAGGGAGCCCCTGACGAGTGATGGTGATGAGCTCGGCGGGGGCATCGATGGTCCGCTTGAGGATTTTCCTTCCACCCAGAATCTCGGTTATCGCCGCAATTGCCATGCGCCATCGTAGCATAATGGAGACGCCAAATGGCCTGTTCTGCCCTGAGAGCTTTTAGTGAGAGTGGCTATGCCCGTGATGATGGCCGTGTGCGCCTACTGCTTCGAGTTCGGGGGGGGCGGAGCAGCCGTGGGTGGTCTCGCAGCCCTTGAGTTCGAACTGGATGGTGGTGTGGCTGATGTGGAACTTGTCGCGCAAGGTCTGGTTGAGGCCTTCGAGGATGCAGCCGCAATCGGCCATCGGCATATCCGCTACGGTGACGTGGCTGGCGAGAGCGACGGAGCTGGAGCCGAGCGACCAGATGTGCAGGTCGTGGACGTTGAGGACGCCGTCGACGGCTTGCATGGCCTCCTGCACCTTTGCGAGTTGGAGGTTGGTGGGGGTGCCCTCGAGGAGGATGTTGAGGGTCTCGCGGACGATGCCAACGGAGCTGTAGAGGATCATCGCCGCGATGAGAATGGAGAGGACGGGGTCAATCCACAGGATGCCGGTGAAGAGGATTCCCGCGCCACCGGCGATGACGGCAGCGGTGGAGAGGGTGTCGCCCAGCATGTGCAGGAAGACGCTGCGGATATTGACGTCACCGGAGAACTTCCAGAGTAGGCCGGCTACGGTACCGTTCATCAGGACGCCGGCGAGGGCAACCAGCATCATAAGCTTGGGCTGCACCGCTACGGGGTGGTTGAGGCGCTGGACGGCGGTGAAGGCGATCCAGGCAGAGAGCACGATGAGGGTGAGGGCGTTGACGAAGGCGGCGAGCACAC
>JANYER010000235.1 GCA_025359825.1 Granulicella sp. | reverse complement strand
CAGCCGGTTCGGGTTCTCCCCATACCGCCCATCGGCCGGCCTACGCGAAGGCTGCGCGTACGCGATTCGCACTGGCTTCGGCCCCAACACCCGCAGAAACGTATCCGGAGACAT
Organism: Granulicella sp.; assembly: GCA_025359825.1. Classification (GTDB taxonomy): domain Bacteria; phylum Acidobacteriota; class Terriglobia; order Terriglobales; family Acidobacteriaceae; genus Edaphobacter. The sequence goes on along the minus strand of JANYER010000235.1, from coordinate 5,795 downwards.
CGTTCCCGCCCCCACTTCCACGTCATACGGCTGCTGCAGCACACACCCACGGTCCGCCCAGAACCGCTGCAACGTAAACAGCAGCTCCTGGAACGTCAAAGCCTTCTTCTTCTCAGCAATCACTGGCATCCATCTCTCTTCGCACTGGCTATCGTCACAGTGTGCAATCTCATGATTCTAAATCCAACCCAGCCGTCTGCCTCGTCGTAAACGCAACCCCTACCCATCACCGCAACGCCCGCGCACTCATCAACCGCCGCTCCAACCCTCGCTCCAGCACCTCTACAGCGAACCGCTTCACCTCCAGCACCCTAACCTTCGGCCACTCCTCCCCCGCAAAATCACTCACTGTCCCCTTGAACATCCTCCCCACCCCTGCCACTCCCTCTGCGCTCAACCCCCAGCTTCCGCCGCGCCGGTCATCCTCACACGTCACCCCGTCACTCGTCGCCGAATACCAGACTCCCCCACCTCGCCCGTCTCTTGCAGTTAGATCCAGCCCACATACCACGCAATGCCCCAGCTCCGGCATCCACCCCAGCAACCGGCTCATCCACAGGCAGAAGTACGTCACCGGCACGCCAACCCGCCCCACCTGCAACTCCTCCAGCACCGCCACCGCCAGCCGAAACACCGCATCGTCCACCGCACCCTCTGGCAGCTCCTCCAGCACCTCGGCTATCAATTCCAGCCCTGCTGTACGTTCATAGTCAATCGCCCGTGTCAGCGGACTCGTCACAATCTCAAACGAGTCCAGCCGCACCAGCTCCTGCTTCGGACGCTCCGAGTAGGTCGCCCGCACATGCGTCATCGGCTCCAGCGCACCTCCGAACCGCCTCCGGCTCCGCATCGCGTGGCGCGCCACCCCCTTCACGCGCCCCTGCTCCCGCGTAAACAGGCTCACCAGCAGGTCCGCCTCGTGGAACGGCCAGGTCCGCAACACGATCGCCTCACCCTGCCGCTGAATCATCGTCACGCCCGCTCACCCTTTCCCACCCAAAACAAAACGTGCGACCCAAAGGCCGCACGTTCTTCCAACCAGACTCTCCCAAACAAACTCTCCAGGGCTATCGCCCAAAGTGAGTAGCATTCTTCTCCTGGAACGCAGCCCACTTCTCCGGCAGGTCGTCACCAGCATAGATCGCCGAAACCGGGCATACCGGAACACAGGCACCGCAGTCGATGCACTCGACCGGATCAATAAACAACTGGTCGCTCTCACCGTGGCCGGTCTCGTCCTTCTTCGGGTGAATACAATCCACCGGGCAGGCATCCACGCAAGCCGAATCCTTCGTCCCGATACACGGTTCCGCAATCACATAAGCCATCTCAGAAATCTCCCTTTTTGCCCGCACTTGATGTCAGTTATACAGTTGAGCTTTTACAAGATTCTAACAGCACATCCGCCATCCACCGCAAATCGAATCCCTTCGTATTCATTGCATCATGCGACCATTTCAGTCCGCATTCCACGCAGCGTCCCTCTCCAACGGCGCTGCGCCCCAACCGATTTCATTCGGGAAAACCGCAAACACTTCCGTAGCACGCCACCACAACGCTGACTGCAATCAAGCTTCGGTCCCAGACCAGCGACTATAACGTTGCAACATCGAAGCGCTCACCGGAAAACATCCGCTCTATCAAGGTGCAGGTGCCCAACGAGCCTGGTCCCAACTCTCCACCCTCTACAAAAAACCTCGTCTAGGTCTTGCCCTTTTTGTCTTGCCCTTTTTTGCAATGAGTAGAATCTGTCAGCCCGAGCGAAGTCTGGGTCTTATCGTTTGAAGTCTAGGTCTTGTCGTTTTTAGCAATCAGTAGAATCGGTCATCCTGAGCGAAGCTTGGGTTTTGTCTTCTTTGCTATCAATAGAATCTGTCATCCTGAGCGAAGTCGAAGGACCTGCTTTTGCTCAGGGGCGCGATCCCTCCCGAAGCCGATCATTCGCTCTTCGGATTGAAAACCCCAGCTCCCTTAGCCTGATGCGCCGCTCCCAACCCCCAGCACCCGCCATAGAAATATTCGCCATGGAAGGGCACGGCTTCAGCCGTGCCGAAAAACGCCGGATGCCCCACTCATCGCCGGGTGCCCCATTCATCGCAGTTCCATCGCGATGGGTGGGGTCATCAACACCTCATCCCGACCAGTCTGCTTCCGCATGAAATGGTCCTCCATCGGACAATTGTCTAAACTCCGCGATCTCTGCGTGCCTCCGAAACCTTGTCAAGCCCCAAACCGCCACCCAAACCCACTAACCTCAATCCCATCAACAGATAAAACCAAAAAATAAATGAGTCTTTAGTTATGGTGCACTAGCTACAATTGAACTAGAGAACAAAAAGCAACAACCCTCTGCCCACACTGAGCCGTAACTCCTTTGTTTGGAATATTTTACCCGTAACCCCTTTGTTTGGAATATTTTGGCAACAGTACCCTTACATAAATCGTAGCAAACAAAGTAACTTAGCCAAAACAAGGGGGGAGGGGGGGGTGGGGGGCAACGAAAGATGAAAAGATTAAAAGACGATAAGCTGAACCTATGAAGAGCATGGTCAAGAAGTTCGAGTTCGCGCACATCGCTGAGGGCATCGCCCGCCAGGCAGGTTCCCTGCTACGGGGTTTTTACGAAAAGGGTGTAGCCACCGAATACAAGGGCGATGTAGACATCGTCACCGAGGCCGACCGCGCCAGTGAAGCCCTGATCGTCGAGAAGTTGAAAGTCGCCTTCCCCTCGCACGGAATCTACGGCGAAGAAGGCACCCGCGAAGGGCTTGAAAGCGAGTACCGGTGGTACGTCGACCCCGTCGATGGCACCACCAACTTCGCCCACGGCTTCCCTGCCTTCTGCGTCCTGCTCGGCCTCGAGCGTCGCCCTGCGGGCCTCGCGCCGGATGCTGACGGCGAGATCGTAGCAGCCGTCACCTACGACCCCCTCCGCGACGAGATGTTCTCCGCCGAAAAGGGCAAAGGCGCCTGGCTCAACGGCAAGCCGATCCACGTCTCCAAGACCGCCAAGCTGCAAGAGTCATTGACCGCCACCGGCTTCCCCAGCCAGAAGCGCCACGAGAACCCCAACGTGCACTTCTACCAGCAGATCACCCTGCGCTCGCACGGAGTCCGCCGCGTAGGCTCAGCCGGTCTCGATATGGCGTACGTAGCCTGCGGCCGCCTCGACGGCTTCTGGGAGTTCAATCTCAACCCCTGGGACACCTCAGCCGGCTACCTGCTCATCCAGGAAGCAGGCGGCAGCGTCACCCACTTCGACGGCAGCAGGTTCACCCTCGACAGCCGCGAAGTCCTCGCCACCAACGGCCTCCTGCTACCAGAAATGAAGCACATCTTCACCGAAATGTTCGCCGGACGAGGCCTGGAAGAAATCCCCACCCCAGCCGAGTTCGCCCGCCGCCGCGCTGAACAGGCGAAGTAACACAGTCGAAAGACAGCCCGTGGCCAGAGGCGATGCCGAAGGCTGAAGGGTTGGCTGTATGCTGGCAGGGTGCGCGTTCAAGTACTGTATTTCGGAATATTGAAGGATGTCTTCGGGCGTCGGCTTGAGGAGATGGAACTACCTGATCCGGCGACGGTGGAGGCGGTGCTGGAAGAGTGCAGGGTCAGAGGAGCAGCAGCCCCGGGACTAATGGCATCACTGGCGGTGGCAGTGAACCAGGAGTATGCGAAGGCAGATACGCCATTACAGGATGGGGATGAGGTGGCATTGCTGCCTCCGGTGAGCGGCGGTAGCCGAAGCAACGGCGTGGGCGTCTAAATCTAAGTAGAGACAGTACAGAGAGTGTGGCAGGATGCTGGTCGAGATTGTGAAGACGGTAGTGGCGACAGAGGTGATCGTCGCAGGGATTAAGGACGGTGGCGATGGCGCTGTCTGCGTCTTCGACGGGATTGTGCGCGACAACACCCGCGGTCGCAAGACGCTGCACCTCGACTACGAGGCGTACGAAGAGATGGCGCTCGAACAGATGCGCGGCTTAGCCGCAGAAGCAGTAACAAGATTCGGAGTAAGGGATGTAGCCCTCGTGCATCGCCTCGGACGACTCTTCGTCGGCGAAACCAGCGTGCTCATCGTAGTGGCATCCGCGCATCGCGGAGCGGCCTTCGACGCCTGCCGTTGGCTCATCGACACGTTGAAGAAAACAGTGCCGATCTGGAAGAAAGAACAGTTTGTCGATGGTGTTGTATGGGCCGATGGCGAACCATTCCCGGCCGAGGTTGCGTTGCATGCAGGCGATGATGTGGAGATGCTGGGATGAAGCTGGTTGCAGCAGTTTTAAGCTTCGGGTTCTTGCTGCAGGCACCGATCGAGCGGCGTCAACCGCCCGCTGCTGAAGGCCAGATTCCGACGCTGCGCGTGGAGACGCGCTTCGTCAGTCTGCCCCTGAATGTAGCCGATGAGAAGGGCGCTCCGGTCGGTGGGCTGGGTCGCGATGACTTCGAAATCCTCGAGGATGGGAAGCTCCAGAAGGTAGCAATATTCGAGAAGGAGTCCGTGGCACCCCTCTCTATCGTCCTCGCAATTGATTCAAGTGAAAGCGTGCTTCGGAACGAGCGGCTGGAGAAAGACGCCGCCAAACACTTCGTTCGATCGCTACTGCGCGAGCAGGACGAGATCGACCTCATGGACTTCGCCGATACGGTGCGAGAGATCGTTCCCTTTACAAACAACTTCAAGCGCATCGAAAGCGGGCTCGGCCAGTTGCAACGTGGTGATGCTACAGCGCTCTTCGATGCGATCTACCTGGGGTCGGAGCGGCTTGCGGGAACGAAAAGTGATGGCGGTCGACGACGCGTATTGGTGCTGATTACGGATGGTGGTGACACCGTCAAGGGCACCAAATACGGGCAGGCACTGGAAGCAGCACAGCGCGCAGGTGCCATGGTCTACTCCATCATCATTGTGCCGGTATACGCAGATGCGGGCCGCAATACAGGCGGCGAACACGCGCTGATCCAGATGGCCAGCGATACCGGCGGCAAGTACTACTACGTAACCGAGCCACGAGACCTGGAGCCTGCCTTCAGCAAGGTCTCTGAGGACCTTCGCACGCAATACTTGCTGGGCTACTACGCTCCGCAGCGCGGGAAAGACAACTCATTCCGGAACATCAAGGTTCGGATGAAAGACCCGGCGCTGCGTGCGAAGTACGAGCTACGGTACCGAACGGGCTACTACGCGGACGCGCGGTAGAGGTTCGAGCTAGCTCCACGGTTGCACGCAAAAGAGCGGTCTGGCCGAAGTCAGACCGCTCTAAGTTTTCTGCGAACCTCTTACATCCCAGCCTGCTTATAAAGCAGGCTGCAGCACTTCTTCCCGCAACGCCTCGTCCTGCACCACTTCACGAGGAGTCTTCGGCAGCGCAACTGCCAGCACATCCTCGATCCGAGTCGCATAGTGGATCGTAACGCCAGCCACCTGCTCCGGTGTCAGGTCTTCATCCACTTGCTGCTTGCAGTCCAGCGGAAGGATCACGTCGCGCACGCCAGCTCGTTTCGCCGCCAGGAACTTCTCCTTGATTCCGCCCACCGGCAGTACATTGCCGCTCAACGTAATCTCGCCCGTCATCGCCGTCAACGGATGGATCGGAGTGTTCGTCAGCAGACTCACCAGGGCCGTAGCCATCGTGACGCCCGCCGAGGGCCCGTCCTTCGGGATCGCTCCCGCAGGGACGTGAATGTGCAGGTCCGTGTCCTTGGTGAAGTCTTCATCCAGACCCAGCGTAGCTGCGTTGGACCGCACCCACGTCAGGGCCGCCTGCATGGACTCCTTCATCACATCGCCAATCTGG
>JANYER010000293.1 GCA_025359825.1 Granulicella sp. | reverse complement strand
CATCAAGCTCGCCGACCTTGCCGACAAGTACGCCGACGGCAAGCTCCGCTGCACCATCGGCCAGAACATCCTCAGCCCCAACGTACCCGACCGTGAGACCGCCGCACTCGTCATCGAGCTCAACACCCTTGGCCTCCAGGTAGATGTCTCACCCTTCTGGCGCGGTGCTATCGCCTGCACCGGCACCGAGTTCTGCAAGCTCGCCATCGCTGAGACCAAGGGCTTCAGCAAGTGGCTCGTCTCCGAACTTGAAGAGCGTATCCCCACCTTCGACCAGCAGATCCGCCTCCACGTCACCGGCTGTACCAACTCCTGCGGCCAAAGCTGGATCGCAGACATCGGCCTCGAAGGCAAGAAGATGAAGAAGGATGGTGTCCTCACCGACGCCTTCTACTTCTGCGTCGGCGGAGCAGTCGGCAAGTACGCCGGCATCGCCCGCCAGATCGGCTATCGCGCCGCCGCCGAAGACTGCCCGGACGCCATCGTCCGCCTGCTGAACGGCTACCTCCTCACCCGTACCCCGGGCGAAGACCTGCGCGCCTTCTTCAGCCGCACCGACAACGCCACCCTGCTCACCTTCCTCAACGGAACCCCCACCACCCCCGTGGAGCGCGACGCCCCACCCGTTCGAGGCCTTCACATAGCTGGCGAATAATCTCTCCGGAGCAGCAAAACCCCATGTTCGACGCAGTCTCATCACGCCGAATACGGGGTTTTGCACGTCTCTCAGACCTAGGGTGTGCGGGTCCGCCTTTACAAAAATCCAGCCACGAAAATTCAGCCAGGAGAAATTCTGCGGCCCCGCCGCGATGCCCCCTGCGCGACTGTAAATCAAGCCTGAACTCTACAAATCCATAAAATTTCGCCCCGCTTTATTCCACTTTCCTTTGGCCACCGACTACATCACAGAGCACCACCGTGCCCACGGCTCTCATTTGGGTTACGGCACCCGTTGTGCGCTATCAAATTGACACCCGAGGCCTCTATGAAACTCGCTTCCCTGCTCCGCTTCTCTGCCCGCATCCTCTCTGTATTAGCCGCAGCGCTCCTCCTCGTCACCACCGTCTCCGCCCAGAACCCCAGCTTCAGCGGCCTGCCCCCCTTCACCGCCCCTGGAGGTTCAGCCAAGTTCGTCGCCCTCGCCGACTTCAACGCCGACAACAAGTACGACCTCGCCACCCTCGGCTACCTTGGCAATAACACGAGCAGCTCGATCGTCCTCTCGATCTACCTTGGCGACGGAGTCGGTGGCTTCGCCTCCACACCCACCACCAACGCCACCGTCATCCCCTGCGGCGGCCCCCTCGCCCTCAAAGCATTCGGCCTCGACGCCACCGGCAGCTATAACCTCGCTGTCCTTTGCAGCAGTGGCTTGCAGATCTGGCACGCCGCGCGCACCGGCGCCACCGTCACCCTCTCCAACAGCGCCGCCTATCGTCAGAACTACAACTTCGGCGATCAGCCCCTCACCATGGCCGTAGGCGACTTCACCGGCGCCGGCGCACCCGGTGTCGCCGTCCTCCTCAACGCTACCAACGGTCGCACAGTTTGGTACTTCCCTCCGGCTGCCTGCTCGGTCGCTGGAACCTGCTTCGGTCCAACCAACTTCCTGCCCCTCAAGGACGCTTCTTCCGGCATTCTCTTTGACTACACACCGGTGCTCTCCTCGTCCCGCGAAATCGCCGTCGCCATCACCGCCGTACCCGTGGTCGGCAAACCCTATCCCGCCATCGTCGCCGCCACAGAGAATCTCGTTGCCGGCGGTGGCCACATCGTCCCCCTCCTGTACAACCCCACGACCGGACTCTTCGTCGCCTCCGCCCTGGCCACCATTCCTGCACCCAATCTCCCCCAGGCCATCGCCTCCGCAGACTTCGATGGCGATGGCAAGGCCGACATCGTTGTTGCCGGCCCCCTCACCACCAACGTCCCCACCAACGCGATCGGCTTCATCGCCCGCCTCTCCGGCCTAGGCGATGGAACCTTCGGCGCTGCCACCGTCTTCGAGTCCACCGGTCCGCAGGTCCTCGATAGCAACGGTCTCGTCGCCATCGACCTCAACTCCGATGGCAAGGCCGACGTAATCGCCGCTGGCCCGTACTCCGACGGCACCAACAACCCCTACGACTACAGCTTCTACTACCTCGGCAAGGGTGACGGCACCTTTCAGTTGCCTCAGGGTCTTTCGAACTCCGTCTCCAGCACCGGAGCCTCCAACGGCGGCGGCGTCACTCAGATCGCCGTCAGTACCGTAGGCCTCATCGGCTCCGCCGACGTAGTCTCCGTAGATCTCATCGGAACTAACTTCCAAGGCGCTCTCAGCAACGTAAACCCCGTTCCCGCTCTTGCTCTCCAGACCTTCAGCGTAAACAGCAATACCCGATCCACCATCACCCTCACCGGGGCCACCACCTCCACCGGAGGCACCCTCACCGCAACCGTCAGCCCCGCTACCGCCACTGGATACGTCCAGTTCTTCGACGCCACCACCCAGATCTGGGTCGGCAGCGCCCTGCTCTCCTCAGGCGTAGCCACGACCTCTATAACCGGCACCGGAACCCATACCTTCTACGCCTCCTACCAGACCTCCAACATCACCGGCAGTATCTCCACGCCCATCGCCGTGGGCCTCACCGTCCCCTTGGCTACCCTCACCAGCACCACCACCACGCTCTCCGTCTCCAATAACAGCCCCTATCAGGGCACGGCCATCACCTTGACCGCAACCGTCGCTGCAGCCAGCGGCACGCCCGGCGGCACCGTCTCCTTCCTGGACGGCACCATCATCCTCGGCACCGGCGTACTCGACTCCACCGGAAAAGCCACCTTCAGCACAGGCTCCCTCTCCGTCGCCACCCACACCATCACAGCGTCCTACGCAGGCAGCACTGCCTACGCCTCCTCCGCCTCCTCCGCCGTCACCGTCACCGTCAAGCCTCCCGTCCCCACCACCACTAGCCTCACCGCCTCACCCGCCACCATCACCCCCGGCGGTAACGTCCTCTTCACCGTCACCGTGGCTGGCTCCGGCGGAACTCCCTCCGGTAGCTTCACCATCCTCGACGGATCCACCCTCCTCTACACCGGCACACTCGATCCCAACGGCCAGGCCTTCTTCAGCATCACCAGCCTCGCTCTCGGAACCCACACCGTCACCACCACCTACGCCGGAGACGCCACCTTCGCCACCTCCACCTCTACCGCTGTGTCTGTAGTCGTCAAAAACCTCACCACTACAACCACCACCCTCAACGCCTCTAACTTCAGCCCCACCGCCGGCACGGCAGTCACCATCACCTCCAACACCATCGGCACTGGCGCAGCGGTCACCGGAACCGTCACCTTCAAGGAAGGTTCTACCGTCCTCGGCACCGGAACCATCGACGGTAGCGGCAACGCCACCCTCACCACCAGCACCCTCACGGTAGGGACGCATAGCATCGTCGCCACCTACGCGGGCAACACAACCTTCAGCACCTCCACCTCTGCGGTCATCAGCATCACGGTTAAGGCGGCCATCGCAGCCAGCTCCGCTGCGCTCACAGCGTCCGCCACCACCGTCACGGCTGGCCAGGGCATCACCTTCACCCTCAAGGTCACCAGCACTGCCACCGGCACCCCCACCGGAACCGTCAGCTTCAAGGACGGCACCACCATCCTCTCCTCCGCCACGCTTGACGCTACCGGCACCACAACCTACCTCATCAATACTCTCAGCGTCGGGTCTCACAGCATCACGGCTGTCTACTCGGGTGACGCCAACTTCACCACCTCCACATCGAATGCCGTCACCGTAACTGTCAACGCCATCCCGGCGGACTTCACCATCACCGCCACAAAGGAGCAGATTCTCGAGTTGCTCGTGTCCAGCTACTCGGACCTCATGCGCACGAGCGAGGCGGTGCGCGAAAGTTCGAGCGCCTTGCCGCCATGTTCGACGTGAAACTGCAATTCAGCGAGAGCGTCGTCCGCGCCGCGGCATTGGCGAGC
>JANYER010000271.1 GCA_025359825.1 Granulicella sp. | reverse complement strand
TACTCCATCCACGGAGCGAATCGTCTCGGAGCAAATTCGCTCCTGTCGTGCATCTACGCCGGCCTACTCAGCGGCCCAAACGCCGTCGCCTACGCCAAAGCCCTCAAGCCTGCCACCGGGGATGGCGGCCACTCCGCCGAGCTCAAGCGCCAGCTTGACCTCAACTCCGAACTGCTCAAGAGCACCGGCACTGAAAACCCCTTCAAGCTCTGGCGTGAGCTGGGCGAAAACATGACCAAGCATGCCACCATCGTTCGTTACAACTGCGGCCTCGATCAGGCCGACGCCAAGATCGTCGAACTCCTGGCCCGCTACAAGAACATCAATCTATCGGATAAAGGCCAGTGGGCCAACACCTCCTTTGCCTTCACCCGCCAGCTGAAAAACATGTTCGAGCTAGGCCGCGTTATTGTCCAGGGAGCCCGCAAGCGCGACGAGTCCCGCGGAGCCCACTACAAACCCGACTTCCCCAACCGTAACGACGAAAAGTTTCTCAAGACCACCAAAGCCTCCTACGTCGACGGAGCACCGAAAATCACGTTTGAAGACGTCGACATCTCCCACATCAAACCCCGCCCCCGCGTCTACTCTTCGTCGTAGCCACAGTTTTAATGGGGCGGCCTGCGTCGCGCCATCTTATGTTCAGGCAAAACGGAAGGGCACGCCTTCAGGCGTGCCGATAACGCAAGGTTTATATTTTTTGTTTTGCGCCGAGCGAAGCGAGGCGCAAAACACCGAGGGCAACAAACATGCCAAGCACCATCAAAGTCGAGATCAAGCGCCAGTCCACCCCGGACGCACCCGCCACCACCGAGAAGTTCGAGGTCCCCTACCGCCCGAACATGAACATCACCTCGCTCCTCGGCGAGATCGCGCTCAACCCCACCACTATCACCGGTGTCGCCACCACCCCCATCTCCTACGACTCCAACTGTCTGGAGGAGATCTGCGGCTCCTGCGCCATGCTCATCAACGGCAAGGCCACCATGGCCTGCTCCGCGCTGGTCGACAAACTCACCGGCCCCAATAAAGACCAGACCATCACCCTCGCGCCGCTCTCCAAGTTCCCCGTCGTCCGCGACCTCGCCGTCGACCGCTCCGTCCTCTTCGAGAACCTCAAGAGGGTAAAAGCCTGGGTACCCATCGACGGCTCCTACGACTTAGGAGCGGGACCGAAGCAAGCACCTCAGATACAGGAACAGCGCTACCCTCTCTCCAACTGCATCTCCTGCACCATTTGCATGGAGGTCTGCCCCCAGTTCAACGACGCCACCGGCTTCGTCGGCGCCGCCACTATCGCCCAGACCAAGCTCTTCAACATGGACCCCTCCGGCTCCGTCCTCAAAGAGGAGCGCCTCCGCGCCCTCGCCGGCGACGGCGGCGTCCAGGAGTGCGGCTTCGCCCAGAACTGCGTCCAGGCCTGCCCCAAACAACTCCCCCTCACCGAAGCCATCTCAGACATGGGTCGCGACGTCTTTATCCAGCAAGTCAAAGACTTCTTCACCCGCTAGTGACTGCCGGACGAAGGTAGAGCTAGAAACAGCTGGGTAAAACGCGTACTCTACCTGCATGAGTGAACTCCTTTTCAACGTCACCCAGGAATCCGATGGCGGATACGTAGCAGTCGCCGTTGGCGAGAGTATCGCGACTCAAGGCGATACCTGGGATGAGCTCTGCTACATGGTCTTGGACGCGGTCAAAGGGTATTACCACGACTCAACGCCCCCTGCTCATATCCGGCTATTCCTTCATGTTGAACAGGTACTGGCAGTCGCGTGAAGGTTCCGCGTGGCCTCAATGGCAGGATGCTTGCCAATCACCTGATCCGGTCGTGGAACTACACGGAGACCCACCAAACCGGCAGCCACATTCTGTTGCGTACCGCAGCCCCCTCCGGACAGACCCTTCCGATCCCAGATCACAAGCCACTTCGACTCGGTACGCTTATTGCGATTCTCCGTATGGTCTCAGAACATAAAGGCGTCTCGCGAGACGATGTGTTGCGCGGTCTGTAAACTCGACTCAGAACTCTAGAAAGCACGCATCTGCAATTCTTTTCACCTCCATCCTTCAAGGAGTACCCATGCCCAGTCGCATCCTCGCCACCACCCTCCTCCTCGCCACCACCGCCCTCGCCCAAACTCCCCCACCTGCCCCCCAGCCCGCATGGATAGCAAAATCCAACGCCTACACCCAGCAGCTCCTCGACCTCGATAAAAAGTACTCCCCCGAGAGCGCCTCCTACGAAGGCCTCGCCGAGTACGATCCCCAGATCAGCGTCCCCACCCTCGCTAACGACCTCGCCGAGCGCAAAGACACCGAAGCCGTCCTCGCCAAACTCGTAGCCGCCCGCAACGCCGAGTCGAAGTCGAAAGAAAAAGACGCCGAGCTCGTCGCCCAGGACCTCGACATCCTCATCGACAGCACCAACCGAGGCTTCCGCTCGCAGGACTTTTCCCGCACCCACAAAATCCCCTTCATCAACGCCAGTGCCGTCGTCTTCGGCGGCATGCAGGCCCTGCTCGACGACCAGGTCACCCCCGAGCGCCGCAAAGCTGCCCTCATCCGCCTCCACAAATACGTCGGTGCCGAACCCGGCTACCAGCCCATGACCGCCATCCTCCTCAAGCGTATCCAGGAGCAGATGCCCAAGCCCGGCGTCATCAACCCCTCCCGTACCCTCGTCGAGACCGAGCTCGGCCGCAACTCGCAGCGCGTCGAAGGCATCCCCGCCCTCTTCAAGAAGTACAACCTCACCGGCTGGGAGGCCGACTTCGCCACCCTCCAGAAGCAACTCACCGACTACGATGCCTGGGTCCGCACCAATCTCCTCCCCAAGGCACGCACCGACTTCCGCCTCCCCCCCGAGGAGTACGCCATCGCCCTCAGCAACTACGGCGTAGACCTCACCCCCACCCAGCTGGCCACCCTCGGCCACACCGCCTATGCTGAAATTCAAGCGCAGATGAAGACTATCGCCGCCCAAATTGCCAAGCAGCGTAACCTCCCATCCTCCGACTACCGCGACGTCATCCGCGAGCTCAAGAAGGCCCAACTCAAGAACGATGACATCCTCCCTTTCTACGAGAAGCGCCTCCACGAGATCGAAGCCATCATCGTCAAGGAGCATCTCGTCAGCCTGCCCGACCGTCCCGCCATCATCCGCCTCGGCACCCCCGCCGAATCTGTCCAGCAGCCCGCACCGCATATGGTCCCGCCGCCCTTCCTGCATAACACCGGCCAGCGCGGAGTCTTCGTCCTGCCCCTCAACATGCCCGCCGCCCCCGGCAAGGCTGCCTCCGCCAAAGTCGATGATTACACCTTCGACGCCGCCACCTGGACCCTTATCGCCCACGAAGCCCGTCCCGGCCACGAGCTCCAGTTCGACTCCATGGTCGAACACGGCGTCTCAAACGCCCGCGCCATCTACGCCTTCAACTCCACCAACGCCGAGGGCTGGGGTCTTTACGCCGAATACATCACCCTGCCCTTCATGCCGCTCGAAGGCCAGCTCATCAGTCTCCAGTTCCGCCTCCTTCGGGCCGCCCGCATCTACCTCGATCCAGAGCTCCAAGCCGGCAAGGTCACCCCGGACCAGGCCCTCCACGTCCTCACCGACGAGGTCGTCATGTCCGTTCCCTTTGCCACCCAGGAGGTCGAACGCTACACCTTCCGCTCCCCCGGCCAGGCCACCAGCTACTACTACGGCTACACCCGCCTTCTCAGCCTCCGCAAAGAGGCCGAGCAAACCTTGGGGCCGAAGTTCGACGCCTACCGCCTCCACAACTTCATCCTCGGTCAGGGACTTCTACCCCCCACCCTCATGAAGAAGGCCGTCGAAGAAGACTTCATCCGCACCGAAAAATCCCACTAACTCAAACCGCCGACATGCAGCCCTGCGTTAGCATGGCTGCATGTCGGAATTCACGCGCCGCCGCTTCCTCACCCTATCCGCTGCAACCGCCGCTGCTGCCGCTCTCCCTCTCCGCGCCGCCACCACGCCTGGTACCCTTCGTCTCATCTTCTTCACCGACACGCACTACCAGCCTGAGCTCTCTGCTAACGAAGGCACTGCCCTCGCCCTGCGCAAGATCAAATCCCTCAAGCCCGACCTCTGCATCCAGGGCGGCGATCACGTCATGGACCTCAACGAAGTCC